>JAISIO010000061.1 GCA_031262005.1 Bacteroidales bacterium | reverse complement strand
ATTATGGGAACCAAAATGATGAACGGTATTGGCGGTTCAGGCGATTTCACCCGTAATGCATATATGTCAATTTTCACAACACCTTCGGTAGCAAAACACGGAGCAATCAGCGCATTTGTTCCAATGGTGTCGCACGTGGACCATTCAGAACACTCGGTAAAAATTATAGTGTCGGAACTTGGTGTTGCCGATTTACGCGGAAAATCGCCTATTCAACGCGCCGAAGAAATTATAGAAAAAGTGGTACACCCCGATTACAAACAATTATTGTGGGATTACATGAAACTTTGTAAAACCACATCACACACATCGCATTTAATGTCGAGCGCACTCAAAATGCACGATGAATTTATTATTTCAGGTGATATGCGGAACACCAAATGGGAATAGCCGTTAAATAACTGATTAACATAATAATAAAAAAAAATCCTCAAGGAGTTGAATTAACTTTTTGGGGATTTTTTTTATCAATTCGTAATTTATACATCGTAAATAGCTATATTTGCGTTCGTAAAAAATTAAAAACGATGACACGTAGAACTGAAATAAAACAAGCACTCGCTTCGCAGGATTTTGATAAAGAAATAGTTGTAAAAGGCTGGGTGCGCAATTTTCGAGGAAATAATTTTGTGCTTTTTGTAGCACTCAACGATGGTTCGAGTTTGCAAAATTTGCAAATAGTATTCAACCGTGAAAAATATGATGTCGAAGAATTGAAAAAAATCACCGTAGGCTGCTCACTCAGTGTTTGCGGAAAATTAGTAAAATCGGAAGGCAAAGGGCAAACGGTGGAAGTCCAAGCCGAAACTTTTGAAGTGCTCGGTATAGCCGATGCCGACGAATATCCGTTGCAACCTAAAAAACATTCATTGGAATTTTTGCGTGAAATTGGACATTTGCGTTTTCGTTCCAATACATTTGGTGCTATTACCCGTGTGCGTCACGCTATGATTTACGCCATTCACACCTTTTTTACCGAACGCGGATTTTACAACATTCATACCCCTATTGTTACCGGTTCTGATTGCGAGGGCGCCGGACAAATGTTCAGAGTTTCAACGCTTTGCCCCAAAAATCCACCTTGTACCGAAGACGGGAAAATAGATTTTTCACAAGATTTCTTCGGTAGAGAGACCAATCTTACCGTTTCGGGGCAGTTGGAAGTGGAATTGGCTTGTATGGCAATGTCGAAAGTGTACACCTTCGGTCCTACATTCCGTGCCGAAAACTCTAATACTTCACGTCATTTGGCTGAATTTTGGATGATTGAACCCGAAATTGCCTTTGGCGACATACACGATGATATGGATTTGGCAGAAGAATTTTTGAAATATTTAATTCAATATGCCCTTGATAATTGTCGTGAAGATTTAGAGTTTTTGCAAGACCGATTGTTGCAAGAAGAAAAATCGAAACCCGAAAGCGAACGTTCAATGCCTTTGATTGAAAAATTACAATTTGTATTGGCAAACGATTTTGTGCGCTTAACCTACACCGAAGCAATTGAAATTTTGCAAAAATCGAAACCTGCACAAAAAGGTCAGTTTAAATACGACGTAACCGGTTTTGGTATGGATTTGCAAAGCGAACACGAACGCTATTTGGTTGAAAAACACTTTAAAAAACCAGTAATTCTCACCGGCTATCCCAAAGAAATCAAAGCCTTTTACATGAAACAAAATCCTGACGGCAAAACCGTTGCCGCTATGGACGTATTGTTTCCGCAGATTGGCGAAATTATTGGCGGTTCGGAACGAGAGTCGGATTACAACAAACTGAAAAACCGCATAGACGAAATGGGAATACCAATGAAAGACATATGGTGGTATTTGGATACTCGCCGTTTTGGAACAGCTCCGCACGCAGGATTTGGATTAGGTTTCGAGCGATTGATGTTGTTTGTAACTGGTATGACCAACATTCGTGATGTAATACCTTTTCCTCGTTACCCAAAATCGGCAGAATTTTAATAATAACAAAATAATTGAAATTCCGTTATTCGATTAGCCGATTAGCCAGTTATTAAAAATGATAAAAGTAGAAAGTAAAGTTACTCGGAACACCTGTCAAGACGAACAGTTATACAATTTTGTATCAGATTTTCGTAATCTTGCAACTCTATTCCCACCCGAATATCGAGACAAAGTTACATTTGCAGAACATTCTATTACCATTGAGGCAATGCAGGGAATGTTTGTAACGTTTTCTATTTTGGAACAAGAACCACATAGACTCATAAAATTGGGCGTTGAAGCAAGTCGAGACTTCTTCATTTGGATACAAATTAAGCAAGTAGCACCCTACGATACTCGAATACGGATTACTATGCATGCCGAAATTCCGAAAATTGCAGGTGTATTTGCCAAAAAGAAATTACAAATATTTGTAGACACCTTTGCTGAAACACTTGCCCAAATACCGGTGTATGCGTTTCAAACCAATAACTTAAATTAATGAATACCATTCAAAAAAATACAATATAATCAATTAGTCAATTAATCTGTTAGCCGATTAGCCAATTCTCCAGTTAGCTAAATTACAACCATGAAAATTCGTCATATACTTTCAATACTTACTTGTGTACTATTGAGTTACGTAGGTTATACCTTGTACGCACGAATCAACACCGATATTGAAATTACCACACACAACAATATTATACAAGTAACAACCGATTTTCGCCCCGAAATACAGGAATTTTTAACCGATTACGAAAACTTTTACACCCGTCGATTTAAAGAATGCGGCTCGGTAGGCGGTGCGCTTGCTATTGTGTACAAAGGTCAAGTGGTGCATTTGAAAGGCTATGGTGTAAAAAAAATCAACACCAAAGATTCAGTTGATGTTAATACCGTATTTCGCTTGGCTTCGGTTTCCAAAGGATTTGCCGGCACGCTTGCCGCAATATTACACAAAAAGAAATTGATTAATTTAGATACCCCATGCATAGCCTATTTGCCCGATTTGAAATTACAGAGACAAGTCAATAGCAACACTGTTACGCTACGCCATACGCTTTCGCATACATCGGGTTTAACAGCATATTCGTTCGATAAATATGTAGAAAGCGGTAATTCATTCAACACAATTTACAAACAACTCCATGTGGCTAATGTGCAATGCGATCCGGGTACAAGGTTTGCCTATCAAAACGTTATGTTCAGCATGATTGATACCATTGTGCGCAAGCAATTGCAAAGAACATACGCCGAATTGACACACGATTTTATATTTGAACCGCTTGGCATGAATACTGCGAGCGTTACGTTTGAAGGATTTCAGTCATCGGGAAATTTTGCCTATCCGCACAAACGATATGCCAAAGGCACGGCGTTACTCAAACTCAACAATCGCTACTATCAAACTGCGCCTGCTGCGGGAATTAACGCAAGCATAACCGATATGAGCAAATATTTACAGGCTTTACTGGGATTTGCGCCCACAGTATTTTCACCCGAAGTGCTAAAAGAAATTGCAACACCACGTGTAAAAATGCCGCTCAAAGCAGTTACCAACCATCAATGGGGTGGCTTAACCGACAAAGCATACGGCATGGGCTGGCGAATTTTTACTTCACAGGGGCATACTATTATGTATCATGGTGGTTTTGTGGAAGGCTATAGAGCTGAAATTGCTTTCTGCCCCGACAAAGAAATCGGTATAGTATTTTTACAAAATTCGGCAAACACACTTGCCATTGAAGCTGTACCTACTTTTATGAGAATGTTTTTTGAATATGAGCCTGCGGTAGTTGCTGTAAAATAAAACGTATTCCAACAGAGCCATTTCTTTGAGCGTGTGTAAGTATTCCGGAAATTAGTACATTTGTCAAAAAAAATATAATAGTGTAACACTAACTATATGCGAACAATAGAAATAACAGACACCACGCTCCGCGACGGAGAGCAAACCAACGGCGTGTCATTCAATACAAAAGAAAAACTAACCATTGCCAAACGACTTTTGACCGATGTACAAGTAAGCCGGCTTGAAATTGCTTCGGCACGAGTTTCAAAAGGCGAACATGAGGCAGCGGCAAAAATTATTGATTGGGCGCGCAGCAATGGTTTTCATGATAAAATTGAAATTTTGGGTTTTGTTGATAATTTTCAGTCGGTAGATTGGATTAATTCTGTGGGCGGCAAGTGCTTAAATTTACTTACCAAAGGTTCGTTGAAACAACTACAAGGACAGCTACGCAAAACGCCCGAACAACACGTTGCCGATATTGCCAAAACAGTGGCTTACGCCAATTCGTTAGGAATTGCGGTAAATGTGTATCTCGAAGATTGGTCGAATGGAATGCGACAGGATTCTGCTTATGTTTTTCTTATGCTACAAGAATTGAGCAAATTACCTATTCTGCGATTTATGCTACCCGATACCTTGGGAATTTTATATCCCAAAGAAACTTACAGGTTTTGCAAAGAAATTTGCAAAAAATTCCCTACGTTGCATTTTGATTTTCATGCGCACAACGATTATGAGCTTGCAGTGGCAAACTCAATGGCTGCCGTCAGTGCAGGATTTCATGGGGTACACACTTCGGTCAATGGTTTAGGAGAACGCACCGGTAATTGCTCGCTTTCAAGTATTGTTCCTTGCATTCATGACCATTATGGATTTCAAACCGGAGTACAAGAGATTCGTTTGTACGACATGAGCAAACTGGTAGAAACCATTTCGGGCATTCGTATAGCCTACAACAAACCTATTATCGGCGAAAATGTATTTACCCAAACTGCAGGAGTTCACGCCGACGGCGATAAAAAAGGTGATTTGTATCACAACAATTTAATGCCCGAACGATTTGGCAGAGTACGTTCATACGCACTTGGCAAAACTTCGGGGAAAGCAAATATTGAAAAAAATCTCGAAAAACTTGGGCTTGAACTCGAACCGGAACAAATGAAACTCGTAACCCAAAAAGTTGTGGAATTGGGCGA
>JAISIO010000049.1 GCA_031262005.1 Bacteroidales bacterium | reverse complement strand
ACATTTTCCCAAACCAAGGGCGTAACCGCAATCGGTTCGTCTTCATCGGGGCATTGTACAAAAATTTCCTCTTTGGTGATTTCCACTATTTTACCTATTTTACCATTGTAAAAACGTTTCTCGGGTGCAGGGTCATTTTTCACAAACATTACTTGTGCGCCTTCTTTCAAAATCAACTCAAAATCAGTTGGATACGAATATTCCGGAAAAATTCCGTTCACTCGTGCCTTAAATGTTTTCTCTTTGGTTGTCAGCAGGTTCAATTTCCCTTCGTTAATACGTTGCGCCTGAGCATTGTGCGTACAAAGCGTAATGTAACCGTCCGCATCTTTCGGTTGAAAATTAGGGATATAGCGTTTGTTGAGCGCAGCGAGAGTTTCGCTATCAAGGCAATTTTCACGCACTTTATTCAAAATCGAAATAAAATGAGTATCCTGTTGGCGAAATACTTCTAACAGTTCAATTCCCACAAACGAAGTTTCACGCAAGGCATGACTACTGAAAAAATAAATTGTTTCGTAATGTGGACGTAGCAATTCCCATTCGTGGTCTTTTGCCACAGGCGAGAGTTGTTGCAAATCGCCAATCATTAACAATTGTAGTCCTCCGAAAGGTTTTGAACGGTCCTTGAAACGGCGCAAAACAGTATCAATTCCGTCCAACACATCGGCACGCACCATACTAATTTCGTCAATCACAAGCAAGTCGAGGCTTTTTATGATATTGATTTTTTGTTTGCTTAATTTTTGTTGATCGGGTTTAAAGTCGCCTAAAATTGGTCCAAAAGGCAGTTGAAAAAACGAATGAATAGTAACACCGCGTGCATTAATTGCAGCTACTCCCGTAGGTGCAACCACCGCCATACGTTTGGGCAACGTTTCTTGCAATGTGCGTAAAAAAGTGGTTTTCCCGGTACCTGCTTTTCCTGTTAGGAAAATGTGCTTGTTGGTGTAGTGAATAAAATCAAGGGCTAATTGCAATTCGGGATTAGTTTTCATGGGTATGGGTATTTTATCATTTTTTTATTGTAAGTGGTAGTTTGTCGTGTTTTTCATAGTTTTTTGACTTTTATGTTCCAAAAAATCAGAAAATTTTGATTTTTTGGAACATTATAATTACAAACACAAAATTACATTATTTTTACTGCTGATTTAGAAAAACCACTACTTTTGTTAGAGCAAGCGCACGAAATCTATAGCAATAATGGTTTTAAGTAATCCTCGCAGAAAGCCACCTTCACACTTCGTTTTTTAAGACTTCGTTTGTCAGTTTACTCCGAGAACAAACTTTGAAATTACATAAAAATCCAAAGTATAACTTTGGAATTACATAAAAATTTGTAAGAGAAATGCACAATAAAACACAACTATTTATCAATTCCGAAAACGAGGGTATTGAAGTTCACAAAAATAACCAAGTTTATACAAATCCAACACCCACAAGGGCGCATTTTTTTGTATTATATACCTTAAAAACACGTGCTTTACACGAAACAGTAAACGCACAAAAAGCGTAAGTTTATATGTATTGCACCAACAATACACTCTATATATTTTTATGAATTGTAAAAAATCGCTATCAATAGTGTTATTACAGGCAAGTTGCTGCAAAGTGAACAAACTTTCTTCTATTTTTTTCAGAAATACGATATTGTCGTCCAAACCAACATGAAAAGCGGCGTTATCAATGTGTGTAATTATATAACCCTGTTTTTTTAGCGTATATTCAAATAACGTATCCTCGTAACCATAGGTGCGAATGCTTTCATTAAAACCGATACGCATAAGTATTTCTCTATCAATCAACATATTAAATGTTGTTAAACCTTTACCGCTTGCGCTGCGCTGTTCAGCAGAAAGCATTTCACGTTGTACGCCGTATTTCCAGCGTAAACGTTTGGTGGGTACTGGTTTTTCTTTTTGGTAATCAACACCACCACAGATTACACACTGTTTGTGCGCCGCCGCAATATAGTGTTCTATGAAACGTGGATTTTCAATTTCCGCATCACAATCAAGAAAAAGCAGATATGAGAATTTCGCACGCCGAGCCAATTCATTACGAATAGCTGCCCGTCCAACATTCCCCCCCATTCTCCAATAGATAATCTGCTGAAATTGAGCAAGTTTTTTATTTTCCTCATCGTATAGTAATTCTGAACAATCATCAGCAACAAGAATTTCAAAATCAATTGCAGCTGCGCAGCATTGCTTATGAAGCTCGGTTACAAGTTTCGTTACAGGATAATTATATGTTGCAATGCAGATTGAAAGCATACTGTTGATTAATTGATTAATTGAAATAACCGATTAGTCGATTCATCGATTAGCCATTTCATCAATTATTGTATTAGCAAGTTCCTGCGCCCGCACCATCACGTCAAATGCATCAATGCCTTGAAAGTGCTTATGTAAATACACACATTTTCCGTTAATAAATACCGTATCTACATCACCGCCCTGCAAAGCATACACAATATGCGAATATATATTGTACAACGGCACAACGTGAATTTGATTGATGTTTACAATTTGTAAATCTGCTTTTTTACCCACTTCAATAGAACCACACAAGTGATCGATTCCCAAACACTCGGCAGCACCGCGAGTTGCCATAAATACCGTTTGTTGTGCACCTAAAGCAGAGGCATTTCCACTGCGGTATTTATGTACCAAAGCTGCAGTTTTTATTTCGGTGTACATATCGAGCGAATTATTGCTCACAACGCTATCGGTGCCAAAACACACTTTCACGCCGCTTTCGAGTAGTTCGGGCACGGGAGACACTCCACTCACAAGTTTCAGGTTACTTTGCATATTATTAACCGCACACACTCGTTTTTGTGCCAAAATTTCTCGGTCGTTTTCGCTTACATATACGCAATGAGCGGCAATTGTTTTTCCATCAAAGCAACCCAAATCATTCAAATATTCAATCGGAGTTTTGGCGTGTTGTTCTATACAATTATTATATTCCTCAGCCGTTTCCGAAAGATGCGTGTGGAGCGGAGCATTGAAGCGATTTGCAAGCGCACGAGCTTTTTGCACATATTCCGCCGAACAGGTGTAAATACTATGCGGAGCGGGTACAACCTGTACTAAATGGTGATTTGCGAACCGTTGCATCAACGTTTCACATAATTGTAACGCCTCGTCGGGCGTGGCGGCATCGGCTACCGGAAAATCCACAATCGGTTGCGACAAAATGGCTCTCATGCCTATTTCTTCACATAATCGGGCTGTTTCTTCCACAAAATAATACATATCCGCAAAACACGTTGTTCCGCTTGCAATCATTTCCAACAAAGCCAATGAAGACCCTATTTTTACATTTTCACGATTTGTAAATTTTGCTTCAACCGGAAAAACATAATCGAACAACCATTGTTGTAACGGCAAATCATCGGCATACCCTTTAAATATATTCATTCCTGCGTGCGTGTGCGCATTAATAAAACCGGGTAAAAGTAAATTTCCCTGAGCATCAATTACCGTTTCGGCTTCAATATCGTGGCTGTCGCAGGTTTCACATATATGCGCAATTGTGTCGTTTTCAATACAAACACAGCCATTTTCAATTATTAAAAATTCGGAATTTACCGTAACAACGTAGGCGTTTATTATTTTATAATCAATCATTTTTAGAACATTTAATTTGGAATACAAAGATACGGAGTTAATTGACACTATAAATTAGTACGCATAAATTAGTTTATTTTTAAAAATAAAAACAATATAATATGCTTATTGTCATATATTTATATGATTTTACACAAAAAAATGCAATATATTTTTGCAAAAACTTTGCGTTGCAATGATTGTTTCTAAAAAATAATATACTATATTTGCCTTTATTGTAATGATTGAGCCTAATCGGCAAAGATTGACAATAGGTAAAAGTTTAAATGTTTCAAACGTTTTAATATGAAAAAAATATACAAATTTACCCCTCTCATAATTTCCTTATTCTTTTTCGTAAATGCCTTTGCGCAAGACCCAAACTTTTCGCAATTTTACTTAAAAGAAATGTATTATAATCCGGCGTTTATAGGTATTAATCCGGGTTTGCGAGGAACAGTAACCGACCGCCACTTATGGACAAACGTGCCTGGTGAATGGGGAACACAGAGTATAGCAGTTGATTTTTATGACCAAAAATTTGCCGAAGGTGGTTTAGGACTCATTGTTACTCGCAATTCACAAGGTGAAAATTTCATTAACACATTTACCGGAGGTGTCGGTTATGCTAAGCAAATTCGTTTTACCCCCGATTTCTTAATGCAGATAGGTGGTCAAGTAACCTATATACAAAAATCATTGGATTATACAGCCCTTACGTTTGTCGATGAGTTTGACCCTCGTTTCGGGCGCATTTATGAAACCGAATTCCTTCCGCCTGTTGATGGGAAATTTAATGTAGGTAAATTCGATTTCAGTGCCGGTTTGGTCGGTCGTTTCAATATCCGTAAAAATCCGGTGCGTTACATTGCTTCCAATACTATTGGTGTAGCGTTTCACCACTTATCGCAACCCGATATGTCGTGGCTCGGCAATAACGAAGATTCTCGCTTACCAATGAAAGTAGATATTCATGCAACTTCTTCAATTCGCATTGACCGCAAAGGATATTACAATAAATTTTTCTTACTCACACCCGGTTTTTTGTATGAAAATCAAACCCCTACAAGCGTGTGGTTCGATAACACCGATGCAGGATTTCAAACAATATCGTTCGGTTTAAATTCCGTAATTCCTACCAAATTATCATTTATGTCGTCGCTGCAAGCCGGTTTATGGGTGCGTAAAATGTATACCAAACGCGAAAGTATAGGTGATGTGTACTCATCGTTGAAAAACAAAACCTTCGACTCAATGATATTCACACTTGGATACACTAAATATTCGCGCGACAACAAACGTTCATATCAACTTGTATATAGCTACGATATGACAATTTCGCAAGCGGGACTTGGAACAGGTGGTACACACGAAATTACATTGAGTTTTGAAATTCACGACTTGGCATTGCCGAGTTCAAAACGACGCCCTGCGGCAATTCCTCACCCGAACGACCGTTTTTCACGATATTAATGTGTTGATATAGTAGCACGCAGATGTCACAGATTTAACAGATAGACGCAGATTTTTAGAAAATTAAAAATCTGCGTTCGTTTTGTCTTATCGGAGATAATTCGTATACAATATATGTATGTATAAAACTTTTTTTTTCTTGCTCTGTTTTCTCTGTACCACAAGTTTGTTCTCCCAACAAAGCACATTCCGCATAGCCGTAGTAAAATATAGCGGTGGCGGCGATTGGTATGCTAATCCGACCTCCGTACCCAATATAGCGGCATTTTGTAATCGGGAGTTGAAAACCAACATTCAGGCTTCAACCGTAGAAGTGGGTAGTCCCGATATTTTTAATTATGCTATGCTGCATCTTACCGGACACGGTAATGTATTGTTTTCCAATTCCGATGCGCAAAATCTACGCACCTATCTTCTAAGCGGTGGTTTTTTACATATTGACGACAATTACGGACTTGACGTTGCTATTCGCCGAGAAATGAAAAAAGTATTCCCCGAATTGGATTTCGTGGAACTTACTGCCGAGCATGAAATCTATCAAAAACCCTTCTATTTTGCCAAAGGATTGCCCAAAATTCACGAACACGACAACAAACCGCCACAAGGATTTGCCTTATTGTGGAAAGGGCGCATGATTTGTTTTTATACCTACGAATGCGATTTGGGCGATGGCTGGGAAGATGCCGCAGTGCACAACAATAGCGAGGAAACTCGCACAAAGGCATTGAGAATGGGTGCAAATATTGTGAGTTTTGTGAGCACACATTAGTTGCGCAAAGACGTGCTATTTTCTTATCTGGAGAAAATTGCAAAGGGTGGTGTGTTAC
This sequence comes from Bacteroidales bacterium, assembly GCA_031262005.1. Classification (GTDB taxonomy): domain Bacteria; phylum Bacteroidota; class Bacteroidia; order Bacteroidales; family UBA1715; genus WQTX01. Next base: position 9,326 of record JAISIO010000049.1, on the reverse strand, counting down.
AAATTATCCCACAGGCAATTCCACAAAAAAAGTAGTCCCCTGCCCTTGTTGGGTTTCAAAATAAATATGCCCTTTTGCATTTTCCACAATATTTTTGCAAATAGCTAATCCTAAACCACTACCGGTGGATTTGGTGGTAAAGTGAAATTCAAAGATATGAGGTATTACTTCGGGATTTATGCCATTACCATTGTCGGTTACGGCAATACGAATTTGCTGTGATTGCAGCTCTACATTCACATGCACTTCACCTTGTTTTGATTGAGAAATTGCCTGTACGGCATTAGTAATAAGATTGGTAACAAGGCGTGCGATTTTTTCTTTATCGGCAACAATATAAATCGGACTTTCTGCTATATGGCAATAAATTTGCACGTGTTCGTGCTGTTCAAATAACGTAATTAAACTCCGTATTTGCTCCGTTAATTCATATCGCTCGGGATTCCATGATGAAATTTTTGCAAAATCAGAAAATGAATTTGCCGTAGCGGTAAGCACATCAATTTGTTCAAGCATAGAATTACTTATTTTTTGTAAGCGTTCATCAAAATCATTAGGTTTATTGTTTGCAAAACGTTGTAACATTTGCATATTAAGTTTCATAGGCGTAAGCGGATTTTTGATATCGTGCGCTATTTGCCGCGCCATTTCACGCCATGCACTTTCGCGTTCCGATTCGGCAAGGCGTTTCGCACTTTCACCCAATTTATCAATCATCACGTTATAATTCTCTATCAATTCGCCTATTTCGTCAGCAGTGTGCCATTCTATCTTTTGATTGTTTTCGCCGAATTTTACTTGTCGCATAGTATCGCGCAACATACGTAACGGATTTGTTATAGTATTGGAAATACCCACTACTACTAATGTTGCAAGCAACAAGAGCAACACATAGCTATTCACAATAGCCACAATAAGCGATGCTATTTGCTGCGTGTGTTCATATTGTTTGGTAAAATACGGTACATTCAAATAACCCAGAATTTCACCTTTTGTATTCAAAATCACGCTATATGTGGAGGTAAATTGCAAGTCACCAATAGATTCCTTGGTAGCAAATTCAGGCAATTGCCGCACAACCAAGCGATAATACGCCTGTGGATTCATGGTTCGACCTATCAATTGATATTCAAATATTTCCGGTCGTGATGAGGCGAATAAATTTCCATGCGTATCATAAATATGAATATCGGTAAAAAATGTATTTGAAAAATCTATTAACAATGCTTCCACTTGATCCTTGTCGGCGGCTGTTAATTGCGTGCTGTCACCATAATGGTTTGTAAAATCGACTAAAATTGACTGCATTTGTTTTGTAATTTGTGTTTGCAAACTACGATTTTGTTGACGGCTAAACCAACCCAAACACACAATGGTAATAAGCAACGAGAGTAGCACAAATACAACAATTACATATTTCACCTTATCGGCAATAGAAGCTCGCTGTTTGTGTCGGCTGTAACGCTGCACTATATAATAAGGTAACAAAAACACTAAGGCATAAAACACAAAAATATATGAAGTCCAATACAAAAGATCAAGTAACGAAGGAGTTCGGTGCGACACAATTCCTATGGTGTGTTCGCCGAGTTGCACAAACTCGTGACTGACACGTCGCAAAGCATTTTGACTGCGAATACTCGAAAGATTAAGCGGATACATAAATCGTCCATGGTTAGTCATAAGAAGCGAATCTTTGTATTTGGCGTATGAATATTGACTTTTTTCAATGCCTGTGTGCACACCATCGCGCAGCAAAAGCGAGGGATACCCCAATTCTTCGGGCAGTCGTTTGGCATGCAATTCTATATAGAGCTGCGCTGTATCGCCTTCCGGAAATATATAGTACAACGAATCGAAATAACTGATATTACCATCGGGATTATTCAAAAAATAATACGAGGAATTTGATAACGGAGTAGCATAATTTTGCAAAATATGCGTAAAATATTCCTCGCAATTCTGTAATTGATTATTGTCGGTAAAGTAATCGCCGCTACCGCAAATAGTACTTTCCAGAGTATATTTTTTCAGAAATCCGCTAAAATATGTTTTTTGTAAATATTGATTAATTTCCGCTTCGTTACCACTACGATCGAGCAACAGATCCTGTAACATGGTGTCGGTTTTCATCTGCGGTTTTATACCTTTCAACAGCATTTCGGCAATCAAATCTTTTTCATTCGTCAAATTTTCGGCAACGATACGTTTTATTTGTATATGTTTTTCCTGAATAAATATATTGCAATACAGCATAGTAAATACCACCATTCCTGTAAATGCTACAATTTTTATAATATTGCGAGACACTCGTAGTTCAAACAACAAAACAAAAACCGTAAAAAACAACAATACATAGCACACATAATGATGCGCCACCATAGCAAGAACCGTAAAAACAGCAATGCTTACGCATACCACCAATATGCCTTGTTTTTTATTGAAAAACAAAGTCTGTGTGCCTGAATAAAAACTAAAACACAGAATAGCATATGCCAACAATAGCACTCCGATAATAAAGTATGCTATAAAACTTAAATAATTAATACTAAGCAAATTATACAATTCCAACTGCAATGTAGAATCGAATATCAACGAGCGAATAAGGTATAAAACACCAAGCATAAACACATTGACGGAACACACAAAAGCGATGCGCTGCCATAGAGTTCGTTCGGGCACTCGTTTCAGAATCTCGGCTATATGCCACAATACAAACAACAGCAGCAAACTATTGATACACAAATCTCCCAACGATGGAATAATCCACGAATGAGCATATACCAAAGGATTGAACAAATCGGTTGTATAAAAGACATGGGGAATTTGTAAAAACTGCATGAGCACGCGCAAAGCAAGTGCCACAACAACAAACAAAGTTAAATACAACGCACGCTGTTGGATATTAATAATTTTCAGCAAACGCTTATGTGCAGCCATGAGAGCCAATAGCAAACTCAACGCATACAATATAATTATGCCGTTACGCAATTGAGGGTGTTCTAAAACCTCTGCTTGTTTTGAAAGCCCCAATACAAAATTTCCCTGCGCATCGTTCACAGCATAGAAATCATTGCGCGGCACATTACTTATGGCTATGGAAGCGTTTATTCCAAAATCGGATTGAAATACATTGTGTATGTAGTCATTCTCAAAAGCATACTCAGTTTTGATTGTGGTCAAAAGATACAAATCACAAGAATCGGTCTGTAACGACGAATTCAAGAACCAAGAGTGATCAATAAATACGGTCGGGAGTTGTAATAAATCAAGCGAATCAATAGGGAAATTTATAGCATTAGTACTCCAAAAAACTAATTGGTTATGTTTGACGACAAAAAAAGCTATTTTTTGTTTTTCAAACACAGTTTCATGTTGATTATAAAAATCACGAAATTGTTCAAAACCCGCAGTATCAGCAAAGATTGCAAGTTTTTGAAGATATTTGTGCACCTGTTTTTGTTTTTTATGTACCACTGTTTCAACATCGTTCACACCTTGCTCCGAAAAGGTAGTATGCAAAAGAGTTGCTTCTAACACAATCGCCAGAGCTATACACGCAAGGCTCGACAATATAAAGAAGCGAGGATTAAAAAAACTACGATGATTCATGTGTCATTTTTATGTGTACAAATATAAAAAAAATTGAGCTAAGGCAAGTTGAAAACGGGCAGTCTTAATGCAACCAACTTTACCTTAGCTCAAAACACCACATAACCAATCATGAAAAAGTCGCAACACCATGAAAAAAGAGAAGTCGACTGCCCGTATTTTATGCGATTTTGAATTATCTACTTTGAACTCTTATTAAAAATATGATATTCGTCATATTTTTTTATGATGCAAATATACAACAAAATAATTCACAAACAAATAACTTTGCAATTATTTTTATAGAATTTCGATTATATCCAATTATTCCGTGTTACTTATCTGTAAAATAAGACAATAGCTATTCAAGGAAAAACAAGAATAATTATTTGACGTATTATAAATAATGTATATATTTGCCTTAGAACAATACTATACGTAACATTAAACCTTTCAAAACGTAACATTAAACCTTTCAAATACCATAAAAAAAACATTTCCGAGAACAAGTGTCGATTGCAAAGTTACATTCACAATTTCAGCCGATTTATTAGCAGGAGCAAAAAAAGCTGCAGTTGCCGGCGAATTTAATAATTGGGACACCGAAGCATTGGCATTCAAAATAATTAAAAATTTAGGTTCGGTAAGCATTGCTCTTCCAGTGGGTAAGGAATTTCAATATAAATTTGTGATTGACGGCACTCGCTGGGAAAACGACCCCGAAACCGAAGGTTATGCCCCGAATGGTTTGGGCGAATACAATTCAGTAGTAAAAACGTACAAATAAAATGGACCTCAAAAATGTAATCGAAAACTTACGCGAGAAAAAACCTCTTGTACATCACATAACAAATTACGTTACGGTTAATGACTGTGCAAACATCACGCTTGCAATCGGTGCTTCTCCTGTGATGGCGGACGAACCAGAAGATGCTGTTGATATTTCCTCTATTTCTTCGGCGGTTGTTTTGAATATGGGAACGCTTAATTCTCGCACAATTCAAGCAATGCTTGCAAGCGGGAAAACCGCAAACGAAAAGGGAATTCCCGTTGTCTTTGACCCTGTGGGGGTTGGTGCGTCGGGTTTGAGAAACAAAACTGCGGAGAAACTTTTGAACGAAGTTACATTTTCGGTTGTTCGGGGAAATATTTCCGAAATACGCTATCTTGCAGGTTTGCAGTCGGAAACAAAAGGTGTTGATGCCTCAGAAAACGATATTCTAAGCAGCAATGACACCGAAATTATTGTTGCAAATCTCGCTAAAAGATTACATTGTGTTGTTGCAGTAACAGGAAAAATTGACGTTATTTCTGACGGAAAACGAGTTGTTACAATTCAAAACGGCGTTGAAATGTTGGGAAATTTAACAGGTACAGGCTGTATGTGTACATCATTAATTGGTTCATTTATAGGAGCAAATCCCGAAAATGCTTTTGAATCTACGGTTGGAGCAATTCTTTCAATGGGAATTGCAGGCGAAATTGCATTTGAAAAAAACGGACATCTCGGCAATGGCAGTTTTCGTGCCGCACTCCATGATGCAATGAGTAAAATTGACGGAAAAATTGTAGAGCAAAGAGCGAAAATCAATGAAAAACACAATTGATTATAGTGTATATCTCGTAACTGACAGAGATTTAATGAGCAGTAAAACCATTGAGGAATCTGTTTTAAAATCCATACAAGGCGGCTGTACCGTTGTGCAGTTGCGTGAAAAGAATAGTTCTTCACGAGAATTTTTTGAACTTGCAAAACGTGTGCACGAGATAACAAAAAAAGCAAATATCCCCTTGATTATCAATGATAGAATTGACGTTGCACTCGCCATAAATGCAGAAGGTGTGCATATCGGGCAGTCGGATTTGCCCTGTGAAATTGTGCGAAAAATCGTTGGCGAGAATATGATTATAGGCGTTTCGGCAAGCAATGTAACTGATGCAAAAAATGCCGTGAATGCAAGTGCAGACTACCTCGGCGTAGGTGCAATGTACGCAACTGGAACGAAAACAGATGCAAGCGTAACGTCTTTAGAAGAGCTGAGATTAATCCGCAAAAACATACAAATTCCGATTGTTGTAATTGGTGGAATTAACAAGAATACAATTCCGAATTTTAAGGGTATCGGAATTGACGGTATTGCTATTGTTTCGGCAATTGTTTCACAAAAAGATGTGGAGAAATCTGCGAAAGAAATTAAACAATTGTTTAAAAAACACTGTAGATAACAGTTAAAGGAAACAAACGATGTCTTTTTCAAAAAGTCTAAAAGACAAATCCCGTGAAGTCCGAGAATGTTTGTTTTTTGTTCAATCCAAAAGTGGTTTGCATAACCAAATTGACAGCATTTCGAGCATGAGTTTCGACTTTGAATGCAGAAATTTTGTTTCTCAAATTTTCCTCGTAACTATTGGTAATAAAGAACTTCTAAAAATGTCGTTTCGGCTCCGCTCAACGACCAAATCAGCGGTGATTAAACAGGATTCGGAACCATATTTTTAAAACTGTCCATACAATCGAAGATTTTCAACTACTTATTAACAACCTTACAATAAATAAATTAAATGTATATCTTTGCAGGGTATTTTAATAAATGGGTATATGAGAATTAAAGTTTTACTACTATTTGGTGTTTTATTTTTTGCAAGCAATGCACTGTATGCACAATATGACGATGATAATACTTCGGGAGGCGGAGTGCGAAAAGAAAAATTCAGAGCTCCTAAACAAGAATCGAGCGGAGGAAAAGCAGATGCGCCCAAAAGCAAAGATTCTTTCAAAAAAGGTGCAAACAAAAGTACCCATTTGAGTAAAAAAGAGCAAGCAAGAGCTGCAAAGAAAAACGAAAGAGACCGTGAAAAACGCTATGACGAACGTCGTGCGAAACTGAACAGTAACAAAACTGTGAAACGCATGAAAAAATCGGAAAGAAATTCACATCATTCCAAATTGAAATCTCAATCGAAAAAACTGAAGAGAAAACTGAAAAGCCCTGCAGCTCGCCAAGCCGACAAAAAAGCACGAAAAGCAGAAAAACAACAAGACAAAACACGCGAAACATTCGGTAAACGAGTAAAACCCGGAGGAAAACGCAGATAACAGGTTTATAGATTTTTCAAACACTTATATTGCTTCGTTTCTCGCAACGATAAACACACTCCACAGTAGTATCATTGCAAGCAACGGAGCAATCTCGTTTAAAAACATTCTACATACACTATGAGAAAAGCCCTAATTATATTAATCGTTCCTTTGTTGATTTCAACATATTCCGGCTTTTCTCAAAATGACAGTACGAAAAACGTTGCCGATAGCCTGTCTTCGGCACCTTCCGGCGACACGATGCTTGTGAAACCGTCATTTATCAACGACACGATGCTTGTGAAGCCATCGTTTCTTAACACTACAATAGATAAGGTAATCTCTCTTTTTGAATGGCAGCGTGGCGGCACCACCGTTACCACTTTCCCTTCGTTTGGCTACGACCCTGCAAGTGCTTTCGCTTTTGGAATTTTACAAACTATCACTTTGCCGCGTCGCGACACATCTATATATCAACGCAAAACAAGTATTATCAATTATCTTTCGTACTCCACCAACAATTGGATAAATGTACGCTCCACACTCAGTTTGTTCACTTGCGGTGGTTGGGCAATCAATACTCGCCTACAATTTCAGCAATCGCCCGATAAATTTTATGGCATAGGTCAGACTACACGCAACCGCAATCCACAGAAATACGAAATCAAACATCTACAAGTATATGGTAATTTTGCGCATTCGTTTTTTGTCGATGAAGTTTTTGCCGGATTAACCTACGATATTTCATACGCCGCTATTAACAATGTGCAATCAAACGAACACGTACTGCCCGAAAACGAGCTGCCCGAACAAAAAAATAATCTATTAATCGGCATTGGTCCTTACATTGCATTCGATAGCCGCGACAACATACATTTTCCCACACGTGGGCAATTCATAACCGCAGGATTATCGCTGTATCCCAAATACAACGAACATTCTTACGGATTTTACAATTATATGATTGACGCTCGCACATATATTCCTATTTTAAAAAAACAAGTACTAGCGGTACATGTGTTTGCAGGCGCAAGCGAAGGCACTATGCCGTTCTATAAACTGTATCAATTAGGCGGTTCGGAACGTATGCGCGGAATTTCCAATAAATATATGTATATAGACAAATACGTATATTTTACCCAAGCTGAATTACGCCGCCATTTGTTCGGACGTTTTTCAATGGTTGTATTTGGCGGCATTGGCAACACACACAGTCATTTACACGATATTTCGGGCAAGGCAATGAAATATGTGTACGGTGTAGGCGGACGTTTTCAAACAAATAAACATGAGAAAATTCATCTACGCATAGATTACGCCCGAGCGCGTTATGGCGATACCAGTTTGTATTTAACAATTTCTGAAGCATTTTAATTAGTGATTAAATAATAGCGATTAGTGTAGAGAGAAAAGATATGGCAACTTCACATATAAAACTTTCGGAATTGCAGGCTCAAATAGAGCAAAGTTTAAAGCAAGCCTTGCCCAAATCGCAGTGGGTAATTGCCGAGATCAACGAACTTTCGGTTAATTTCAAGGGGCATTGCTATTTGGAGTTAATCGAAAAAAATGAAAAAACCACGCAAATTACCGCAAAACAGCGAGCCACAATATGGGCATACTCCTATACTGTAATCAATAGTTACTTCAAAGCCGAAACGGGCGTTCCGTTGCAAGCAGGTTTAAAAGTTTTGGTACAATGTTCTGTTGAATTTCATGCTCTCTACGGCATGAGTTTGAATATTACTAATATTGACCCTATTTATACACTCGGCGAGGACGAAAAACAGCGGCATGAAATTATTGAACGTCTGCACGCCGAAGGTGTAATGGACATGAATAAATCGTTGGAACTGCCTACGCTTTTGAAACGCATTGCAATTATTTCATCGGAAACTGCTGCCGGCTATCAGGATTTTATGCACACATTGCACAATAATCGTTTGCACATTCAATTTTCCACCACACTTTTCAATGCTGCCATGCAAGGAGCCGAAGTTGAACAATCGGTAGTAGCAGCATTGGAACACATTTTTGAACAAGAACAAAATTTCGACGCAGTAGTTATCATTCGCGGCGGTGGCGCAAAAACCGATTTGCGATGGTTCGATAATTATGCTATAGCAACACACATTGCGCAATTTCCGCTACCAGTAATTACCGGCATAGGACACGATAAAGACACGTCAATAGCCGATATGACAGCACATACGGCTCTTAAAACGCCTACGGCTGTTGCCGAATTTCTGATTGACCATATACATACAGCTCTGCAACAATGGCAAGAACTTTCGCAACGGCTAACAAGCGTATGTAGCGTTGTGGTTGAAAAACAACGTTCTGTTCTAACAGAAAATACCAACCGACTTACAATTCACGGTAAGCATAGAATTGAAACAGAAACCTTACGGTTGCAATTTCTTGAAAATCAATTAGAAAAAACCAAACAAATTGTTCTTTCTCAATCGTTGCAACACATTGAACAGTCCCAAAAGCACCTAAAAATTGCCATACAACAATTTTTGAATACACAAAAACAAACACTCCAATTATACGAAACACAAATTGCCACTAATAATATAGATGCAATTCTTAGCAAAGGCTTTACTCTCACAACCAATGCAGCAGGCAAACGCCTTCGTTCGACACTCGATGT
>JAISIO010000101.1 GCA_031262005.1 Bacteroidales bacterium | reverse complement strand
TTAGTGATTTTGCTCCCACAGAAATAGCATATCTTTTTTCATATCGTTTTTTTTGATGTAAAACTATAAAAATCTGTTAGTTATATGCGTTTTTAGCATCACTTTTGTCCACATCGCCAGTTTTGACCATTAAGTGATTTTGTGGGCATTTCATCCTCAGTTTTGACCATTAGACCACAATTTTTGAAAATACGTTGTATATTTGTGGCGTAAACTAATTTTAATTTTTATAGTTATGACAACAGCAGAGCGGAAAAAAGTAAAAGAGCTTCAAAATGAATTACTTTCTTTAATGCTAAAAAAAGCAGGAGTTACAAAACAAGCCATTTATGATGTTGCTATTCGTAGTTGGGTTGCAAAAAACACCGATTTGCTCTCTTCAACTGAAATACAAAAATACAAAAGTGTATTGCTATGATTGAAGTGAAAAGGCGAAATCCTAACAATATATTCGTTGATACTAATGTTTTGATTGGTGCTTTTGCTAACAACACCGTTGATAAGCATTGCTTGCAATATTTGTATTCGCTACATGGTAAGCAATTGTTTACTTCGGCTTTGAGTGTTGCTCAACTTGTTTCTGTATTTCAGAAAAAGAAACAAAATCACGAAATAAAAACAATTGTGCGAAGTCTGTTGTCGAAATTTACTATTATTGGATTTTCGTCAAAAGATATTGAAGCATCATTGAGTATTGATTTTTCGGATATGGAAGATAATATTCAATATGTTATTAGCAGTAAATTTGATTGTTTCCATTTTGTAACCAACAACAAAAGAGATTATAATCGTTTTCTAAATATAAAGGCGTTACTGCCAAAAGAAGTGCGAGTGATAGAACAATAATATAGCGTTTTAGGCGTACCAGAATTGTTCATTATTTTGTAGAAATGTTTTTCAAAAAAGTCTCCATACCATTATAAAAAATGCGATATTTGCCATTCGGACTATCTCAACGGCTTGTAGTAATTTGTATGACAAAAACGAAGGAATTGGTAATTATTGGTGGACCTAACGGGTCGGGAAAAACTACGTTCACTCGTAGTTTTTTAGATAAACACCCCATGCCCTGCCTGAATGCTGACGATATTGCAAAAGAATTGAACCCTACCGATATGAGCAGTGTGAGTATTAGCGCAGGAAAAATATTCTTTACCAATCTGCAACAATATAAAGAGGAAGGACGAAGTTTTCTGATAGAAAGTACGCTTTCGGGGGCATATCTGAATAAATTGATACCCGATTTTAAAGCCGAAGGTTATGAGGTAATGATGGTGTATGTATTTTTGTATTCGCCCACGGTGTGTATAGAACGTATAAAAGAACGAGTGCTTAAAGGCGGTCATTTTGTGCCCGATAAAGATGTAAAACGCCGCTATTATCGCAGTAAAGAAAATTTTTGGAATGTGTACAAAAATTTGTGTGATAGGTGGTTTTTAATGTATAATTCTGAAAATAAATTTATAGAAGTTGCATTAGGTATTCGCGAACGCTTTACCGTAAAAAATCAAGAATATTTTCACAAATTTATAGAACAATTTTAAGAAATAGAGTGTTATGGAAGTTAAAGATTTTGCCGATTTGAATTTGTATCTAAAAGGATTTGAAATAGAATCAATAGGAAATCAAGCTGTGCGTAAGGCGCAGGCGGAAAGTCGGGAAAAAGGTATTCCCTTAGTGTATTCTGTTGATGGAAAAATTTATTATGAACTTGCCGACGGCACAGTTACCTCGAATAGTCCTTTTGAAAATGGTAAAGGGTAAAAACATGTTTTACTCTAATTCCATAGCAATCTTCTCCCATTTTGCCATAGCCTCATCAAGTTTTTCTTGTAAGGCGGCGTGGCGTTTGTAGTCGTCGGGCGTAATGCTTCCTGCGGCTTCTATAAAGTAGGTATTTAGTTCGTGTAGTTGATTTTCAAGCTCTTGTACACGTTCTTCTGTTTTTTTGAGTGCACTTTGCTGTTTGCGCAATTCCCGTTCGCGTTCTTTTTTCTGTTCGTAATTGAGTTTTTGTGTTGTTGTAGAGACGTCGCGCACTGCGTCTTTACTCGAGTCTTTGGGCGTAGTTAGAATTTCTGTATGTAATTGCTGCAAATAATTGTGCAAATCGCCAATAATTTCACGCACTTTGGTTTGTTTTACCTCAAAAATGTGTGTTGTCAATCCGTCAAGAAAATCACGGTCGTGCGATACTAAAATAAGCGTTCCATCATACTTCTGTAAGGCTTGTTTCAATACTGCTTTCGAGGCTATATCCAAGTGATTGGTAGGCTCATCGAGAATAAGAAGGTTATAGGGTTCTAACATTAATTTTGCCATTGCCAAACGATTGCGCTCGCCTCCGGAAAGCACCCGTACTTTTTTATCAACATCCTCGCCGCTGAAATAAAATGCGCCGAGAATATCACGCACTTTGGTGCGAATTTCGCCAGTGGCAATAGCATCGAGTGTTTCAAAAACGGTGAGATTTTCGTTAAGAATTTCATCTTGATTTTGTGCAAAATAGCCAATGCGCACATTGTGTCCCAATTGAATTTCTCCCGAATAGTTGGTTTCGTTCAGTACACATTTTATAAATGTTGATTTCCCTTCGCCGTTTTTGCCCACAAGAGCAATTTTATCGCCTCGCTCTATTTGAAAAATTACATCGGAGAGAATAGTTTTTTCGCCGTATTTTTTTGTTAAATGATTGGTTTTAAGAACCACTGTTCCTGCTCGCGGTGAAGGTGGAAACGAAATTTTGAAGGCACCGGTATCTTTTTTCTCTATTTCCAAACGTTCAATTTTATCAAGCTGTTTTATGCGGCTTTGCACTTGTACTGATTTTGTGGCTTTATATCGAAAACGTTCGATAAATTTTTCGGTATCAGCAATCATTTTTTGCTGATTTTCATACGCCGCCAATTGTTGTTCGTAGCGTTCCTCTTTCAGTACGCAATATTCGCTGTAAGGAGCAGGATAGGAGTTGAGTTTATTTAAACTTATTTCAAATGTTTTTTTGGTAACAGCATCTAAAAATCGGCGGTCGTGTGAAATGAGAATAATTGCGCCTTTGTACTGTACAAGAAAATTTTCGAGCCATTCTATGGAAACAATATCCAAATGATTGGTAGGCTCATCGAGCAAAAGCACTTGCGGTTGTTTTAAAAGAATTTTCGCAAGCTCAATGCGCATACGCCAGCCACCGCTGAACTCGGCTGTGGGGCGATTGAAATCGGAACGCATAAACCCAAGTCCGGTAAGCATTTGTTCAATTTCGCCGTCAACAGAACCTTCGTTGTGTAATTGCAAATAATCGGAAATTTCGCTCATTTTGTGAATTAATTGCATATAAGCATCGCTTTCGTAATCAGTGCGTTCCGCCAATTCGTTTTGTAGGCGTTCTAATTCCTGTGTGCGTGCATTTATATCATCGAATGCCGAACGGGCTTCGTCGAATACGGTTTTGTTGTTGCTAACTTTCATTTGTTGCGGCAGGTAGCCAATTTTGCAATTTTCGGGCACAATTACCGAGCCTTCCGATGCTTCGTCGCAACCGGCAATAATTTTGAGCAAGGTCGATTTGCCCGCACCATTGCGTCCTACAAGCCCAATTTTGTCATGTTCGGTTATGAGTACCGAAATATTTTCAAATAATGTATAACCGCCAAAACGCACGGCGAGATTTGATAAAGAAATCATTGAAATGTTTATTACTATTTGCTTGCAAATATATCAAAATGTTTTCAGACACACCTATTAGGGGAATTTTGTATTGCATTTTTGTGATTTAGAGTGATAATCAAAAAAGTGTGAACGAACGATAGTAAAAATTCTTGAACGGAATCTCTCTTAAAACCATAAAGAAATGTATCTTTGCACTTGACTTTTTTATGCACTATTATGAAGCAAGCACACAGTCTTGAAGATTTGCGAACAATGTTTGAAACGAATCCTCGTATGTTCAATATAATTGAAGAACCAATTGATGTTGAGTTACAGGTGAAATATTTTAAACGTTCGCAACGCTTGAAAAAACAAGTATATAAATTGGAAGATGTTCTTGCACGAGTTCCGCAATTGTACGATGAAAATATTCGTGTGGAAGAAAAGCGTGATATTCTGATTTTACTTGCATCGTTTAACGACAACGTGCAGGCTTATCGTGCATTAGAGACTTTTTGGAATACGGCAGCACAGGGCGATGTGCGTCCATGGGCTGCTATGGCATACCGTGAATCAAAAATGTCGCTCGAAAGTTCTTTGCTCGATGAAAAACAAGTGCTTATATCCACCGGTTTGGGCGGGAAAGGCTACACATTGCGCTATTTTATTTGTTTTATCCACAATGAAAATGTGGAATATACCGATGTCCAGCAGAAAATACTTCGTAATGAACTTTCTTTTATTTTCCAACAATATCAAGCAGAATGTGAAAAAGTAGAATTTTCGGGTAGGTTTGCAAAAGTTTTCGGTTTAATTCCATTCACTGCCGAAGTACGTGAAATTTTGACCAAAGTTACGGACGAATGCAATCAATATGGAAATTTTATTTCGCCTAATTTTATGGTTACCAACGTAAAAGCACTTGACGATGACGAGATTGACTTGTTTTTGCAAACGCGCGAATTGGAACAGGAATTAGCAAATCATTTGAGCGATATGGGTTTGAATGACGTGGATTTTGATTTCGACGATGATGATGACGAATAATTCGTTTCCATGGGGGCATGAACGTCCGTATAACTCGTATTCCAATTACATAAAAGAACGTTTTGGCGGACGCATTCAGAAAATTAGTTTGAATGGCGGTTTTTCGTGTCCCAACCGCGATGGTCGAGTAGGAGTGGGAGGTTGTGCTTTTTGCAATAACGATGCCTTTATTACAGCCTACTGTACTGCCGAACACGGGATAGATCGCCAAATTGCCGACGGGAAAGTATTTATAATGCGCCGTTATCGCAAAGCACAGCGGTTTTTTGCGTATTTTCAAGCCTATACCAATACCTACACGTCAATAGAACGTCTGCGTGAATTGTTTGCACAAGTGCTGTCATATCCCGAAATAATTGGTGTGATAGTGGGCACTCGCCCAGATTGTATTGA
>JAISIO010000038.1 GCA_031262005.1 Bacteroidales bacterium | reverse complement strand
TAAAATTAATGAAAACATACAAAGAACTTCTCCGAAATGTTGAACAAAATACAGTAATAGTTATTGGCGATGTTATGATAGATTCTTACGTGTGGGGCAAAGTTGATAGAATTTCTCCCGAAGCACCGGTTCCAGTTGTAAGCGTAAATAAAACCGAAAACCGGCTTGGAGGTGCAGCAAATGTGGCGCAAAACTTGGCAGCATTGCAACTCTCTCCCATTTTATGCAGTGTAATTGGCTGCGACGAAACCGCTATAATTCTGAAAGAATTATTACACAAAAATTCTTTAAATACCGATTATTGTATAGAAATTCCGGAACGTAAAACTACTTGTAAGCAACGTGTACTTTCGGGCAATCACCAAATATTGCGCATTGACACTGAGCAAACCGAAGAAATTTCCGAAAACGTTCGCAATACATTGTTTAAATCAATTTGCCAAGCAATTGAAACAAAGCACGCCAAAGCAATTATATTTGAAGACTATGATAAAGGTGTGATTAGCAAAGAATTAATCGAACAAGTTACTACAATTGCTCTACAAAAACAAATTCCGGTATTTGTTGATCCAAAAAAACGTAATTTTATGAATTATACTAACATAACGCTTTTTAAACCTAATTTAAAGGAATTTATCGAAGGAAGCGGCTGCGAAGTTAGTGCAAATAATTTGCAAAAACTATTTGAAGTAAGCAAAAAATTTATGCACAAACAATCTATTGAAAATATTATGATTACGCTTTCGGAACATGGGATTTTTGTAGCAAACAAACATGGCTATCATCATTTACCATCAATGGTGCGCCATATTGCCGACGTTTCCGGTGCAGGCGACACGGTTATCAGCACTGCCATAGCTTGTTGGCTGGCATACATAGAATTACCCGAAATTGCCCGCATTGCTAACGTAGCTGCTGGCATAGCCTGCGAACAACCAGGAGTAGTTACTATCAACCAAAAACAATTGTTAGAAAACATCTAATTGTAGCGATGTTGTTTCACACATTTCATGGTATTGTAAACCACTAACCATTAATTACTATTCTCTAATCACTCTAAATAAATGGCATCTATTCTAATAGTAGACGACGAGCGAGCAATTCGCAATACGCTCAAAGACATTTTGGAAGTTGAAAACTACAAAGTTGATACCGCAGAAGACGGCAAACAAGCCCTCGAAAAAGTGCAAAACAACAAATACGACCTTGTGTTTACCGACATAAAAATGCCCAACATGGACGGCACCGAATTACTCGAAGCCATTGTAAACGAGCGTGGTAGCAGTTTACCTGTAATTCTTATTTCGGGACATGCCACCGTAGACATTGCTGTAGATACAATAAAGAAAGGTGCCTACGATTTTATTGAAAAGCCTCTTGACCTCAATAGAATACTAATAACAACCCGCAATGCGTTAGAAAAAAATGTATTGGTACAAGAAACGTCTAAATTGAAGAAAAAAATATCATCACAATACGAAATGATTGGTAATTCGGCGGCATTACAAGCCATTAAACATGATATTGCAAAAATTGCCCCCACCGATGCACGGGTGCTGATAACTGGTCCGAATGGCGCAGGAAAAGAATTAGTGGCACGGGCAATTCACGAACAAAGCGCACGGGCAAAAGCTCCTTTTGTAGAAGTAAATTGCGCAGCAATACCCACAGAATTAATTGAAAGCGAACTATTTGGACACGAAAAAGGTGCTTTTACATCGGCTGTAAAAACCCGCATCGGCAAATTTGAACAAGCCGAAGGCGGTACTATTTTCCTCGATGAAATTGGTGATATGAGCCTCACGGCACAAGCAAAAGTACTCAGAGCTTTGCAAGAGAAAAAAATCACCCGTGTGGGCGGCGAAAAAGACATACATATAGATGTGCGGGTTATTGCCGCCACCAACAAAGATTTGAAGCAAGAAATAGCAGAAAAACGCTTTCGTGAAGATTTATACCATCGTTTAAGCGTAATAGTTGTAAAAGTTCCTGCATTGAACGAGCGTATCGACGATATTCCTTTACTCGCAGAACATTTTATTACAGCCATTTGTAGCGATATGGGTATTCCCAAAAAAACGATTTCAGCAAAAGCAATTACATTACTGCAAAGTTATTCGTGGTCGGGTAATATTCGGGAATTTCGTAATGTGATAGAGCGCTTGATTATTCTGAGTGAAAAAACCATTGAAGAGAACGATGTAAAAAAATACACGCAGATTTAGAACTTTCTGTTCTCAATAAAATAAAAAAAAGCGATTGCTCTCTACGAACAATCGCTTTTTTATTACTAAAATAGTGCTTAGGCTTTTCCTGCTGAACCAAGAACTTCCACTACTTTATGGGTATACAATTTTTTCAATTCTTCACGAGCAGGACCTAAATACTGACGTGGGTCGAATTTATCCGGTTGTTCATTGAAGAATTTACGAATCGCTGCAGTCATTGCCAAACGACCATCAGAGTCGATATTGATTTTGCAAACTGCCGATGACGCAGCTTTACGTAATTGCTCTTCGGGAATACCAATAGCATCTTTTAATTTTCCGCCATTTTCGTTAATAATTTTCACATATTCCTGTGGTACAGAAGAAGAACCGTGAAGAACGATTGGGAAACCAGGGATTTGTTTTTCAATAGCTTCCAAAATATCGAAACGTAATGGTGGTGGTACAAGCACTCCGTCGGCATTCACAGTACATTGAGCTGGAGTAAATTTATTAGCTCCGTGTGAAGTTCCTATTGAAATTGCAAGCGAATCAACACCTGTACGGCTTACGAAATCTACAACTTCTTCGGGTTGAGTGTATGTGTGGTGTTCTGCGCTTACTTCGTCTTCCACACCTGCCAACACGCCAAGCTCGCCTTCTACGGTTACACCGTGAGCATGAGCATATTCAACTACTTTTTTAGTCAATGCGATATTATCTTCGTAAGCATGGTGCGAACCGTCAATCATTACCGATGAAAAGCCCATATCAATACAGCTTTTGCAAAGCTCAAACGTATCGCCGTGGTCTAAGTGAAGGCAAATTTGAGGATTTTCCCAACCAAGTTCTTTTGCATATTCTACAGCTCCTTGCGCCATGTAGCGAAGCAATGTTTGGTTTGCATATTTGCGAGCACCGCTCGAAACTTGAAGAATTACCGGAGATTTTTGTTCCGCACAAGCCGATACAATTGCTTGCATTTGCTCCATATTGTTGAAATTGAATGCCGGAATTGCATATTTACCGGCAAACGCTTTTTTAAACATCTCGGTAGTGTTTACCAAACCGAGTTCTTTGAAACTTACTGACATTTGTTTTTGTATTTAAAATTAGTATTATTTAAAACTTGCTGCTAAAATAGTATTTTTTTCAATTCAACATACTATTATGCTATGGTTTTTCATTACGCCCCTACTTCCTTTTTTCTAAAATAGTCGAAATTTCGGCAAGTTTTGTCATGTATTCCATATATTCGTTCATGGTTTCATCTTGTTCCAATGCTGCCTCCATAAGTGCTAATGCTTCGGAAAAACGATATTCGCAAATCAGCGCATCGGCTTTTTCTTTGGTTTCTTGTGCAAAATCGCTCACATTTTTTTTATCTTGTCCCTGAGCATTAGAATTTTGCGCTGTTGCCTGCGGCTGAAATTTCATGCGCATGGCATACGAAATATTGTAGCGGGCATCGTTATCGTTCGGATTCAAATACAAGGCTCTTTTGTAAGCTGCAATTGCATCATCAAAATCCTCGTTTTTCAAAAATGCATTACCCAAATTATATAGTGTTCGTTGTTGTAACGCACTGTCCGTAGTGAGCTCTAATGCACGTTGAAAAGCATCAGATGATAAGATATATTTTTCGGATTTATACAATGCCGCACCAAAATTATACCATGCATCAAACGAATTAGGATTGAGTTGCGCTGCGTGTTTAAATGTAACTGCCGCATTACGAAATTCACCTTGTTCATAAAAAGCATTGCCTTTTTCTATATAGCTGCGAATCTCGGTTTGTGC
>JAISIO010000008.1 GCA_031262005.1 Bacteroidales bacterium | reverse complement strand
GTAATTATATCGGTAAGTCCCGCTCCTGCCGGAACCATTGGGTAAACCAAACCTTTTGGCTCCACGTTTACCACCAACAAATATGGTTTATCATCTTTCAACATATCAGCAATAGCGTCGTCTAACTCTTCGCGTTCGGCAACTTCTTTTGTTCCAATTCCGTACGATTGTGCAATTAAAGTAAATTTCGGATTTACCATTTCGGTAAACGAATAGCGTTCGTCGAAAAATAGTTCTTGCCATTGGCGCACCATTCCCAAATATTGATTGTTCAGAATAATCATTTTCAACCCTATGCGCTCTTGCATAATTGTACCCAATTCCTGCATAGTCATTTGAAAACCACCATCGCCGCAGAACAAACACACCGTGCGTTCGGGTGCACCCACTTTTGCGCCCATGCCGGCAGGAATACCGAATCCCATAGTACCCAAACCACCCGAAGTTACAATACTGCGCGTTTGCGAATATTTAAAATAGCGCGAAGCCATCATTTGATTTTGCCCTACGTCGGTTACAAGCACTGCTTTGTTGTCGGTGGCTTCCGACACGCGACGCACCACTTCGCCCATAGTTATTTGTTTGCCCGTAGGGTGAATTTCTTTTTCTATAACTCTCTCATATTCAATGGCGTCGCATTCGTCAAATGAAGCAATCCATTCACTATGTTGTGCTTCGTTTATTTTGAGTGTTAAAATAGCCAAAGCCTCTTTTGCGTCGGCAGCCACCGGCACAGTTACCGGCACGTTTTTGCCTATCTCGGAACTGTCAATATCAATGTGAATAATTTTTGCTTGACGAGCGTATTTTGTCAAGTCGCCGGTAACGCGGTCGTCGAAACGCATACCAATAGCAATAATGACATCAGCTTCGTTGGTTTTTATATTGAGTGCAATGTTGCCGTGCATTCCCAAGAAACCTTTATTCAACGGATAATTTGAAGGTAATGCCGAAAGCCCGAGCAAGGTGTTTCCGGCGGGAATATTGCCTTTCTCCAAGAATGCTTGCAATTCTTTTTCAGCTCCACTCAAAATTACTCCTTGCCCCACCAATGCTAAGGGTTTTTTTGCACTGTTTATCAATGCGGCAGCCTCCTCTATGTGCGTAGCATTTATTTTTGGCGTAGGAATATAGCTGCGAATAAAATCACATGGTTTATATTCAATATCAACCTTTTGTACTTGTGCATTTTTAGTAAAATCTAACACCACCGGTCCCGGACGACCACTGCGAGCAATGTAGAATGCACGAGCCATTGCCCATGCAATATCTTCGGCACGGCGAATTTGGTACGCCCATTTTGTAATTGGTTGCGTAATTCCCACCACATCAATTTCTTGAAAGGCATCGGTGCCAAGCAAACTTGTGCCCACTTGTCCGGCAATTACCACAAGCGGCGTGCTATCGAGCATGGCATCGCCTATTCCTGTGATTACGTTGGTAGCTCCTGGTCCCGAAGTAGCAAAACAAACGCCCACTTTGCCCGAAACACGAGCATAGCCCTGCGCTGCGTGTATAGCTCCCTGCTCGTGGCGAGTGAGAATGTGCCTTATACGGTCGCGAAAATCGTACAATGCATCGAATACCGGAATAATTTGTCCACCCGGATAACCAAAAATTGTATCGGCACCTTCTTCTATCAGTATGTGTAGAAGTGCTTCGGCACCGCTGATTTGTGTTTTTTGTAACATATTGTTCTGTTATATATTAAAAGTGTTCAAAATTAGAAATTTATTTGTTATAGTTGGTCGCTAATTCTATTTTAGTCCGTAAGGACTTGATTTTCATAACCGCAGGTGGCTACCTGCGGCAGAGAGAACGCTCTCTCATCTGCCTGAGAGGTAGAACTTTTACCACTTGTGCCGTAAGCTACGCTACGCTCGCATACGGTTATGAAGATATGGCTTTTCAAGCCTGTTTTAGATATTCGGCTCATAAGAATACTTTTTTTTGTGGTAATGCTTCTGAATTTGTTCTGTCTACTACTTTTGCGCGTAATTCCGAGAAAATCGACAAACAACGTGTCTTTCAGCATTGGCACCGCTTGCGGATACATATCTTTCAAGCCTTTGGAAAGATTGTGTTTTGCGCCCATGAGAGAAGCAAAGGTGTTGTTTTTTAGGCACCGTTGTAGTTCTCTTGCGTTCAATTTTTCTTTGTAAGAATAAAGAATGTAAAATATTTGTTCTTCAATTGTTTTGCAAGTATTAAGAATTTGAAAATGATTAGATAATGTTGTTATTTCTAAGAATTTAGGAAATTGTGCAGACGCTGTCTGCACAATTTGTCTCGGCAGTGCCGAGACGATTGTAGAATTTTCTAATTGTCCGGTTGTTGACTGGATAATTTCAGCCTCTTCTATTTGTGCAGCCAGTGGCTGCACAAATTTATGTAGCTTCAATTTGTCGTGTAATTCAATAAATTGCAGAGACGAATACGTGTCGTAAAATGAAACCATATTATAAATATTCCTTTTACTAAACCCTCGCAAAGTAGGGTCTTGCGTTCGCAGATATTCTGAAAGTTGCATGACGGTTTTGCTGCCCCACGCAGCATTTTTGAGCCTGTTTGACACAAATGCGCCAACTTCCCAAGCGGTAAGCAAATTTTCGTTATTAACCACTTGCAATGCCTTTATGCGGTGCAAAGTAATAATTCCTTGCACCTGCTGAAATTCCGGTGTGTTGCTTATATTTGTCATTGCATGATTTATAATATGTGAGCACTCTCAACAGTAACTACCTCATCACTCACTTTTTCGTATTCTCCAAATACTCTTTAATAGTTTCTCCCAAGCGTTTGATTCCAATTTCTATGGTTTCCTCATCAACGCACGAGAAGTTTAAGCGAAGCGTATTAACTATCTTATTTTGACTGGAATAAAACGGATTTCCGGGAACGAATATCACGTCTTTTTTAATTGCCTCATTTACCAAATCCATCGACGACACGCCTTCGGGAAGTGTTACCCATAGGAACATACCGCCTTCGGGCAAGGTATAGTGCACATTTTCGGGAAAATGGCGTTTGATGCTTTCAATCATTGCCACACATTGGCGACCATACACGGCACGAATTTTTTCAATATGTGCATCAAGGTCGTTTTTGCTCAGATACTCAAACAGCAGTTTTTGTGTGAAAAAATTGGTGTGCAAGTCCGATGCTTGCTTGGCAATAATAAGTTTTTCCATAATTTCGTCAGGCGCAACCACCCAACCGGTACGGAACGACGGCACAACGGTTTTGGAAAACGAACCAAGCAAGATAGTTTGTTCAGGTAGGTATTGCATAAACGAATTTTGCTGCGTGCCTTCGTAACGCAAATCGCCATACGGGTCGTCTTCAATGAGCATAATAGGGCGACCGCGTAGAATTTCAGCAATTTGCTCCCGTTTTTCGTTGCTGTAGGTTATTCCCGTAGGGTTCTGAAAATTCGGTACGGTGTACATCAATTTGGTATTGCGCAAGCGTGATGCTTTTTCAAGTTCAGCCAAATTTACACCGTCGTTTTCCAACGTTACTGCCGAAAAACGCGCCTTGTAAATCGAAAACAATTGAATTGCGCCCAAATAACCGGGTTTTTCTATTATCACACGGTCGTTCTCATTCAAAAACGTTTTTCCCAAAAGGTCGAGAGCTTGCTGCGAACCGGTGGTTATCAGAATATTTTTAGGCTCAATATTCAGTCCTTTTACTTTCTTGTATCGTTCGGCTATGTATTCGCGCAATTGCAAACTACCTTCGGTGGTGCTGTATTGCAGAGCATCGGGGCAGTCGTTGTCGAACACCCTACAGCCCGCTTCTTTCAAAGCTGCCACTGGAAACAGGTCGCGATTGGGCAGTCCGCCGGCAAACGAAATAATGTCGGGCGACACGGTTACTTTCAAAATTTCGCGGATAAACGATTTCGGCACATCGGAAATGCGGTCGGCAAACATTGAGTTCGGTTCAAAATTGCGCCACACCAGTGTTTTTTGTGTATCACTATGAATACTGTCCGACCAGCGTGCCATGTATTTCAATATTCTACTGTTCATTCTCATTCGTATTCCCGACGACCATGTTACAAAGGCGTCGTGTCTTTTTTTCATTCTCATAATTATATAGTTTAAAAGTTTGTAAGTTATTCAGTTATAAAGTTAATAAGTTGGTAAGTTTATCAGTTAGTCGATTATTCGGTTCGTCAGTTAGCCAACAAAAAAGCATCGAAACCAAAGCCGTGATGCAGCAACGGTTCTTCGTATACGGCGGTTTTAATATTGGTAAATTCAAATTTTGGTTTATATTCTTTTGGTTTATTGTTTCTGCCGAAATATTCATCGCCAAATGCCAAGTGTGCAAC
>JAISIO010000123.1 GCA_031262005.1 Bacteroidales bacterium | reverse complement strand
TAATTCGTAATTCCTAATTATTTTTATATTTGCCACTTTAAATTTTATTAAACAAAAAAACGAATGGGATTAAAAATTTTAGTTTTAGCTAAACAAGTACCCGACACCCGCAATGTGGGTCAAGATGCAATGAAGCCCGATGGTACTGTAAACCGTGCAGCACTGCCTGCAATATTTAATCCGGAAGATTTAAACGCTTTGGAACAAGCATTACGTTTGAAAGACAAATTTCCGGGAACAACCGTAGAAATAGTTACAATGGGTCCTCCGCGAGCATCCGAAATTATTCGTGAAGCAATGTTTCGCGGTGCCAACGGTGGTTATTTAGTTACCGACCGTGCATTTGCAGGAGCCGATACACTTGCAACCTCGTACACTCTGAGCCTTGCAATGAAAAAACTTGCCCCATTCGATTTAATTCTTGCAGGTCGTCAAGCAATTGATGGTGATACGGCGCAGGTTGGTCCGCAAGTTGCTGATAAAGTTGGCATTCCGCAAATTACATACGCAGAAGAAATTCAAAGCATTACCAATAAAACTATTCGTGTAAAACGTCGTTTGGAGCGAGGTATTGAGGTTGTAGAAGCTCCGCTTCCTTGCCTTGTTACCGTTCATAGTTCAGCAGCAGAGTGTCGTTTTAGAAATTCTAAGCTGACAATGAAAAACAAACATGCAAAAACGATGAGCGAAATGCAAGAAACAGAATCTTCATACGTAAATTTGTATAAAACAAGCCCATCGCTTACCATTACCGAATGGTCGGCAAATGATTTGAACCCCGATTTTAATTGTTTAGGCTTAACAGGTTCGCCTACGAAAGTTAAAACTATTGAAAACGTGGTTTTAACAGCAAAAGAAAGCGTACAATTAACGCCAAGTGATGCCGATATGGACACTTTGATGAAAGAATTGATTTCAAATCACACAATAGGATAATAGTATTAATTTTAAAACAGAAATACCGTGAATAACGTTTTTGTATATATAGAAATAGAAGATGGAGCCGTTGCCGATGTAAGTTTAGAGTTGCTTACCAAAGGTAAAAAATTGGCTAACCAACTTGGAAAGAAACTCGAAGCTATTGCTATTGGGTCTAATTTAGGTGGTTTGGAAAAAGAATTATTTCCTTATGGAGTAGATGTGTTACACGTGGCAGACGATAAACGTTTGGCTCCATACTCAACCCTACCACACAATAAAATTGTATGTGAAATATTTAAACAGGAGCAACCTGAAATTGCTCTTTTCGGCGCATCGTCGGTAGGACGTGATTTAGCTCCACGCATTTGCTCTACAACCGGAAGTGGTTTGACTGCCGACTGTACAAGTCTTGAAATTGGAGACTACACCGACCCTAAAACGAAACAGGAATACAAAAATTTGTTGTATCAAATTCGTCCTGCTTTTGGTGGAAATATTATTGCAACAATCATTAACCCCGACACTCGTCCGCAAATAGCAACCGTGCGTGAAGGTGTGATGAAAAAAGAAATTTTTGACGCAAATTATAAAGGCGAAATTAAAAAATTCGATATTTCAATTTTGAATGATACTGATTTTGTGGTAAAAATCATTGAACGTGAGATTGAAAAAAGTAAAGTGAACTTGAAAGCAGCGCAAGTAATCGTAGCTGGAGGCTATGGCGTGGGTTCAAAAGAAAATTTCAAATTATTGTATGATTTAGCCGAAGTTTTGGGTGGCGAAGTTGCCGGTTCTCGTGCTGCTGTAGATTCTGGTTTTGTGGAACACGAACGCCAAGTAGGGCAAACGGGTGTAACAGTGCGACCGAAATTGTACATTGCTTGCGGTATTTCGGGTGCTGTGCAACACACCGCAGGTATGCAAGAATCGTCAATCGTAATTTCGATTAACAACGATCCTCTTGCGCCTATTAATACCATAGCCGATTATGTAATTTCGGGCGATTTGAACGAAGTTCTTCCAAAAATGGTTAAATATTACAAACAAAACACAAAATAACAGACAGATATGGCAAACTTTTATTCAGATAATAAAGCACTGAGATTCCATTTGGAACACCCTCTGATGCAAAAAATAGTAAAGTTGAAAGAAGACAACTTTGCTGAGAAAGACAAATTTGACTATGCCCCGCAGGACTTTGATGACGCACTTGACAGCTACGACAAAGTAATGGACATCGTGGGCGATATTAGTGCCAATTTGCTTGCACCTTTGGCAGAATCAGTAGATCACGAAGGTCCGAAAATTGTAAACAATGAAGTGGTATATGCACAAGGAACGCAACAGGGATTAGACGCTTTCCGCAAAGCAGAATTGTTGGGTATGTCGCTTCCACGTCAGTATGGTGGACTTAATTTACCAACCGTACCCTATATTATGTCAGGTGAAATTGTTGCACGTGCCGACGCTGCTTTTTGTAATATTTTTGGTTTGCAGGATTGCGCCGAAACTATTTTGGAATTTGGCGATGAAGCAATGAAAACAAAATACTTAACTCGTATTTGTGCAGGCGAAACCGCAGCAATGGACTTAACCGAACCTGATGCAGGTTCGGATCTTGGTGCGGTGCAACTGAAAGCGCACTACGACGAAGAAAAGAAACAGTGGTTTTTGAACGGTGTAAAACGTTTTATTACCAATGGCGATGCACACGTTAATCTTGTGCTTGCTCGTACTGAAGAAGGCACAACAGATGCACGTGGTCTTTCATTGCTCATTTACGACCGCAATGATAAAGCTGTGATTGTGCGCCGTTTGGAAAACAAACTTGGTATTAAAGGTTCGCCAACCTGCGAATTAGTGTTCAAAAATGCTCCTGCTGAACTCTGCGGCGAACGTCGAATGGGACTTATTAAATATGTTATGTTCTTGATGAATGGAGCACGTTTAGGTATTGGTGCTCAATCAGTTGGACTTTGCGAAGCAGCGTACCGCGAAGCATTGTCTTACGCACACGAACGTGAACAATTCGGCAAACCGATTATTCAGTTTCCGGCTGTGTACGAATTGATTACTAACATGAAAGTGCGCACCGAAGCGGTTCGTTCGTTGTTGTACGAAACATCACGTTTTGTAGATGTGTACAAAGCATATGATATGCTTGCGAAAAAACGCGATTTGACAGCTGAAGAAAAAGCCGACGCACGAGTATATAGCAAATTAGCCGATATTTTTACTCCGCTTGTAAAATTGACTTCGAGTGAGTATGCTAATTCATTAGCTTACGACTCGTTACAAGTTCACGGTGGTTCCGGATTTATGAAAGACTACCCTATTGAGCGAATTTATCGTGATGCGCGTATTACCTCTATTTACGAAGGAACATCACAATTACAAGTTGTCGCAGCTATTCGCGGTGTAACCACAGGCGGTTATTTGAACCAAATAAAAGCTTACGAAGCCGAACAGGTAAATGCACATTTCGATTACTTACGTGAAAAATTAGCTGATATGACAACCGACTACGCAAAAGCCGTAGAAATGGTAAAAGGCGAAAAAAACAATGAATACATTGACTTCCACGCACGTCGCTTGGTTGAAATGGCTGGCAATATTATTATGGGTCATTTATTGGTAATTGATGCCAATCGTTGCGATTGCTTTAAAGAATCAGCCGAAATATTCATAAAACTTGGGTACAGCGAAAACAAACAACGTTTGGCTTATATTGAAAAATCTGATGTAAAAGATTTGGGATTCTATAAAATTTAACCCCTACTCTTTTAGATAATTACCAAAATCCTACTCTCGTTTGAGAGTAGGATTTTTTAATTGCTATCCGATAAATAGCAATCACCCGGAAAAAGAATGGGAGGCTATCCTTAAAACGACACCAAATGACCCTCTCCAACTCATGCTTTTTGATTGGGGGCTTGAGAAATTGAAAGAGAGACTCAAATGCCGATTAACAGTTTGTTCAATAACTATTTCACTTCTTTCAATTTTTATTGGACAGCAATAAAAAAGATTGGACTGAAATTGATGAATTACTAAAACAAAAATTGCACGATTGAATGGGCGATTGCACAAGGGGCGGTTTTATGAAATGATAGTTTTCCCCAAAGCCTATATAATGTAATCGTTTCACTCCACAATAACAACAGCATCATCGAGAATTAATTCCTCACAACGATAGCGGCGGAACAATTGCAATATCGCAATCACATCTTTTTGACAGTAGGTTACTATGCGCTGCAAATCGTTTTCACGCCAATACACATCGCACACCATACTGCCGTCAATATCGTCTTTCGGTGTAGGAATGGCAAATATATGAGTTAATAATTTGAGCGAAGTATAGTTTTTGTAATCGCCAAAACGCCACAAATCAAGCGTATCAATATATGGTGTTTCCCACGGCTTTTTACCCCGTGTATCAAGCGAACGCGGAATTGTAATTCCATTGATTAACGCCCTGCGAGCAAGATACGGGAAGTCAAATTCAATGCCATTGTGTGCACAAAAAAGCGTTTGTTTACCGTCAAAATGCTTACGTATCAATTCCATAAAATCAAGCAACACTTGTTTTTCGTCGTGTCCCGAAAATGAACGTACTCGCACTTGAATATCGTCTTTTTTTTGCAGCACATACGCTACCGAAATGCATATAATTTTCCCAAATTCGGCAAAAATCCCTGCTTTTTTATATAAATCCTCCTCCGACATATCGTCGCTACGCAAACGTTTCGATTTCTGTTCCCATAGTTCTCGTTCCACTTCGGGCACTTCGTCATAAGTGGCATACTGCGGCACGGTTTCAATGTCGAGAAAGAGAATTTTTGTGATGTCGATGCGAGAAATGTGTACATTCATGATTATAGTGTATTGATAAATGCTCCGTTTTTGTCAATGTAACCTGCAATCTGTTCTAAAAATTCCAATTCGGCTTTTGATAATTTATCGGTATTTATATCGGTAAATATATCGGTAATTTTCTTGTTCGATAAGTCATTTACTTAAAATGCGGTGCCATATACCCTTTTACAAAAGTCTCCCACGAATTACCAATTGTAAACACCTGTTCTCCAAAGTAAAATAAGTATGGTTGAATAGTTTCAACAGTTTGAAATCCCGGTACGGGCGCAATTAAATTATATTTTTCCGAATAATATATAATGGTAGGATACGCCGCTCTGCCATTCAACAGTTTAAGTGCCAACGGGTGCGTGGCATTACGAGTTGCTCCGGCTTTATATTGCGTATTTTTATAGGTACTATCCTGAAACGTAATTAGTTGATTGCCTTCGGCATTGAATTTCACCGCATGAAAATGTTCATTGATATAGCTAATGACATCAGCATTGGTAAATGTAGCTGCGTCCATTTTTTTACAATACCCACACCAGTTGGTAT
>JAISIO010000020.1 GCA_031262005.1 Bacteroidales bacterium | reverse complement strand
AACCCTATCCGACCGTTGGCTTTATAGTTCGCTGCACGTGACATAATCTACCGTTTTATTGTATGCAAATATACAACTTATATAGCTAATATGCAAGTAGTTAATTATTAGAAGTGCCCTCAAGTATTTCATTCACAAAATCAACCCATTTATACGAAGGAATTGTTTTGTCCAAGTAGTAGTCGGGTTGTATTCCTATGCCGTCAATTGTCATATAGGGTATGCGCAAACTGCGAGACAAACCGTACCACAGTGTAAAATCTTCGCAAGGCGAGCTGATAGAATACATATTTGAGATGTCTAACACTCCCATTGTGGGCGAACCAAATAGTTTTACTTTCGTGCTTTGTTTGGCACTCAATAAAAATTGTTCGTCCGTACTTCCGTTTCCTTGATTGATAATAATTCCTACTTGTTTCGGGTATTCATACACTGTATCTTGGTGAAAAACAGAAACAGCATCTCCCGACAGGTTTACAAATTTGCCTAATCGGCTTTGCAGTTGCTCATAATATTCGTTGAACAAGTTGCGAGTATTTTCATCAAAAACATCGTGGTATGCGGGGCTGTTTGCAAACTCCCAAAATCGCCGGTTATTCAATGCTGTCGATAAAAATTCCACGCCCACCGTTCGTATCGGATTGGTGTACAAAAACGGCAATAATTCGGCATAACTATTGTCGCTACCTCCCGTGCCGTTTCGTATGTCAATTATCAGATTTTTTGTTTTTAGGATTTTATCTCTATTGGCTCTGAGCACACTGTCAATGAGCGTTTTTTGACTTTGGTCAAACGAGGGTATGCGTAAATAAAGCGTAGTAGCGTTTAATTCTTCCAAATACGGCATTGAAGCATGAAAAGATTGAAGGTACTTGTCAATATTCACATCGTGTTCTTCAACAGCCGGTTGCGTTCGTTTCAACATCAGTCTGCCGATTTGCAAGTAGTTTTTGCCGATTAATTCAGGCTTACCACTAACTTCGGGCTTTCGATTGTGCCGAAAAACAGTTGTTTCCCATTTCTCGTTCTGCTGTTGAATTTTTAGTTTCAATTGGCTTGCTTGTCCACCATCAGAGTTAATAGTAAAATCGACATAGTCGTTCCCAACTTTTCGTATACCAATGTACTGATTATCTATTTCTTCCCAAATTCCTTCATAATCAAATTCTGTTTTTGCCGCAATGTATTGTTCAAATTCCGCAAAGTTTACGGCACAATCCTTCGTTTGCGGTATTGTTTGCAACACACGCAGCGAGGGTTCTATGCCAATGTGTCCCAAGCGAAAAAACGTCAGCCATTCCGACAACAGTTCCAAACATTCTATCGTTGTTGTTGCTGTTTGTATTTTTTCTATTGTTGCTTGATTGTGAGCAGTATAAGCCGATTGTCCTTTTGTATCTATCGCATATTGAAATCCGGCATCATTTTCTTCAAAAGTGCTTTTTAGCCATGCAAAATTGCTTTCACACGTACAAGTTTGGCTTTGTCCATGAGCAGAATATGTGCATACAATGACTGTAATTAATAGTAAAAGCCTTATTTTCATGTAGTTAGTCTATATTTTAAGTAAAAAAGGTCTGCGTAAATCCGCTAAATTTGTGTCATTTGCGTGCAAAAAATTTACCGGAGCGGTAAGGGTTCCCTTTTTATGGCACTTTTTTTCCGCTAACCTAAGGAAGAACAAGGCGAAATCCCACAGCATCGGTACGAACATTCTGCTTGCTGAAGCGATTAGTAGCTCGGCTGTCAAATGCAGAGTTGTTCCAGCTACCGCCACGATACACACGGTCTGAACCTGTTGTTGCACCCGTAGGGTTTATCTGCGCATCGCTACTGTAACTGCCGTGCCAGTCCGAACAGTATTCCCATACATTTCCGCTCATATCGTATATACCCAGTTCATTGGGCTGTTTGCTTGCTACGGTATGCGTTTTGCTGCCGCTATTGTTCGCAAACCATGCCACGTTATTTACCGTATCGCTGCCTGAATATATGTGTCCTGCCGATTTATTGCCCCCGCGTGCTGCATATTCCCATTCAGCTTCGGTGGGTAGGTGAAATGTTTTTCCGGTAAGTGTATTCAATTTTGTTATAAATCCCTGCACATCATTCCACGTTACTTGTTCCACAGGTGAATTTTCGTCGTCTGAAAAAGTACTTGGATTATGGTTCGTTACGGCTTTCCACAGTGCTTGTGTTACTTCGGTTTCGCCTATTGAATAGGTGCTCAACGTTACCGAATGAATGGGTTGTTCATCGCTATCACCATCGTTCGATCCCATATTGAATGTTCCGCCCTTCACTTCAACCATTGTAAACAATACGTCTCCTACTTGAAACGTTTGCACTACGCTACCTTGAGTGTTGATTGATGTAAGAATTTCTCTGTCATTATCTTTGTCCTTTTTACAAGAGTTCAATGACATAGCCGTTACACATAAAGTTACAAACAGACCGAATTTGAATGGTTTTTTCATTATATATACTTTTTCATTATTAGTTTCAATCGTGGCAAAGAGATTTATCCCTTTATTGTTGTTTGTTGTAGCTCTCTACCGCTCAATCCGTATCCCTATTTCTTCTATACCGTTTAGTATTCTGCCTTCATCGCTTGTAAAAGTAAACGATTGCGCTTCTTCGGAAAAGTAGGTGTCGGTAAGAAGGGGAATTTCGTATTTCCACACGCTGTCGATTTTGGTGGCTACAAAATTACCTTGTTTGTCTCGAAGCGGTATGCCTATGGGTACAGCAAAAGATTCTACACCGTTTTTGCTGTGCGAAAACGTTACCACCAACTGCAAAAAATTAATGTGCTCATTGTGCGCAAGTGTAAGAAAAACAGTGTGAGGCTCTTTATCATTATCGCACTCATACACAAACGTTTGGTTAATACTACTATCTACCGCAACGCTTTGTTCCATAACATTTTTCTTAGGCGATTGGCATGCTGCAAATGCTATGCACAAGATGAAATATAATAGTTTTTTTCTCATTTCTTTATACGTTAGTAAGTTTACAAGTTCGTAAGTCTAAAAGTCTTGTGTCTCATATCAAAGAATCTTGTGTCTAAAATTTTCTTTCCAATTGTTTTGCTTCATTCCAATATTCGTCCATTTCTTGCAATGTCATTGTGTGTAAGTCTCTGCCTTGGGCTATAGTTTTGGTTTCCAAGTATTCAAAACGACGTTTGAATTTCTTATTTGTGCGTTCGAGTGCAGTTTCTGCATCTATGCCATATAACCTTGCTGCATTAACCATTGCAAACAGAAAATCACCAAATTCTTCTTCTGTTTTCTCTTGGTTGTTTTCTATCGTTAGTTCATGTTTCAGTTCGGCAAGCTCCTCTTCCACTTTATCCCACACTTGGTCTTTGTGTTCCCAATCGAAACCTACAGCACGAGCTTTTTGTTGCATACGGGCGGCTTTTACAATTGCCGGCAACGACACAGGAACACCACCAAGCACCGATTTTGGGCGGTCTTTTTCCTTCAATTTCAATTGTTCCCAACGTTCTTTTACCTGTTCTTGATTTTCAAGATGTTCTTCGCCAAACACGTGCGGGTGGCGGTAAATCAATTTTTCGCACAGCGAATGTATTACATCGGTTACGGTAAAATCGCCGGTTTCGGAGGCTATTTTTGCATAAAATACAATGTGTAACAGCACATCGCCCAATTCTTTTTTTACTTCATCGGTTTTTTGTTCCACAATTGCATCTGCTAGTTCATAACATTCTTCAATGGTTAAATTACGCAGTGTTTCAAAGGTTTGTTTTTTGTCCCATGGACATTTTTCACGCAATTCGTCCATTATGCGTAACAAGCGTTCAAATGCTGAGCTTGCTGATTTATAGTCGGTT
>JAISIO010000019.1 GCA_031262005.1 Bacteroidales bacterium | reverse complement strand
TTCTTACTTTTTCCGAAAAAAAGTACTTACTTTGGGTAAATTTTTCGCAGAGTTTTAACGCACTTCGGCTTTTGTGAAAAATTTAAAAGAAAAAAACTAATTTTTAGAGGTGCCCTATTGTACTTTTGGAACTCTCTATAACAAAAATTCGAAAATTATGAAAAAATCAGTACCTTGTTTTCTTGGAACACTCTGTGCATTACTACTCTGTGTAGGTAGCCTGTGTATATTCCAGTCATGTGGTGGAAAAAAAGAAGCAAATTTTATGGTTAATCCCGAATTTGCGAAGTACGTTATGTCGTTCACATCGGGTATAGTTTCCAACCAATCGAAAATTCAAGTGCGTTTTGTACAGGAAATTCCGGGAGCCGAAGCAGGTAAGGAATTGAACCGCAATCCGTTCGATATAGAACCCGGCGTGAAAGGTAAAGCAGTGTGGTTAGATGCGCAAACAATTGAATTTACACCTGCGCAAGCACTTTCATCGGGGCAAATCTATGTGGTGTCCATGAATTTGCAGAAATTTATAGAAGTTCCTCAGGATTTAAAAACATTCGTATTTAGTTTTCAGGTTATCAACCAAGCCATGAGCTATGAATTTGAAGGAATTTCTCCCTACAGCGAAACAGATGTGCAGTGGCAACGCATACACGGGAGTTTTACAACTGCCGATTTTGTTCCTGCCGAAGCTATGGAAAGTGCCGTGGAAGCCGAAAAATACACAATGACGTGGAAACATAGTGCCGATGGCAAAACGCACACGTTCACCATAGACAGCGTGGAACGAAAACAAGCGGCGCGAACCATACGCCTTGAATGGAATGGTAAAAAAATCAATGCGAAAAATTCATCGGGTAGGGAAGATATTTCTATGCCTGCGCTGCACGAATTTAAAGTGCTTGGCGTGCGACAAAAAAATATGCCGAAATTAACACTTGAAGTATTTTTCTCAGACCCATTGAACAAACAACAAGATATGGCAGGCTTGTTCTCACTTAGTCCTTCAATGAACGAAAGCGTTGTGATTGACGGCACAAAGGTACACATAATTCCAACAAAATGGGTGTCGGGCGAAGTGAAACTGCGAGTTCACGCAGGTGTGCAAAATGCGCAGGCAAAACGTTTGAACGCAGATTTTACACACACATTTACCTTTGTGAGCGTCATGCCGCAGGTGGAGCTTTTGGACGATGGCGTTATTGTGCCCGATGTGGACGGAATAAAACTGCATTTTAGAGCACAAAGTCTTTCGGCGGTGGACGTGCGGATAATTCAAATTTATGAAAATAACATAGTGCAATTTTTGCAAGTCAATCAAATAGACGGCACGGAGGAATTGCAGCGAGTGGGTCGTTTGGTGTACTCTGCCGAAATGCCGCTTGTGGCTACCGGCGAAGTCGATAATAACATTTACGCACTCGACCTGTCTAAACTTGTAAAAACCGAACCGGGAGCAATTTACCGTGTGGAACTGAGTTTGCGTAAAAAACATTCGCTCTATCCGTGTTTGAGCAGCGATGCAAGCGACGAGGAAGAGGAGCAGGAGGAAAATCATGACCCGTATGCAATTTTCAACGATGCTCGAGGTTACTATTATTGGAGTAGTCATACCTATTATAATAACTATAATTGGAACGAACGCAACGACCCTTGCAAACCGTCGTATTATATGAACAAATCGGTGTCACGCAATGTGTTGGCTTCTAATTTTGGTATTATAGCCAAAGCCGGCAGCAACGGTGAATTTTTTATAGCAGTTACCGATGTGCGCACTGCAAAACCACTGAAAGGCGTTGAAGTTGAATTGCGTAATTTGCAAAATCAAGTAATAGCTTCCGCACACACCGATGCAGATGGAATGTGTCGAATGCAAACAACCGACCAAAATAAGGCTTTTGTGGTGATTGCCAAAAAAGACAAAGAACGTGGTTATTTGAAAGTTGCCGAAGGTTCGTCGCTTTCGCTCAGTATGTTCGATGTGCAGGGCGAACAACTGAAAAAAGGCGTGAAAGGCTACATTTATGGCGAACGCGGCGTGTGGCGTCCGGGCGATATGATGTATTTGACTTTTATTTTGGAAGACAAAAATAAATCGCTGCCGGCAAATCACCCGGTGGTGTTTGAATTTTACAATCCCGAAGGACAGCTTGCGCAACGAGTGGTGCGCTCGAATAGCCTGAACGGATTTTACAGCGTAGCAGTGCGCACTCCGGGCGATGCACCTACAGGCGATTGGACTATGCAAGCTCGTGTGGGTGGTTCGGTGTTCAGCAGAGTGTTGCGCATAGAAACCGTGAAACCCAATCGTTTGAAAATTAATCTTGATTTTCAGTCATCTATTTTGCGTTACAACGTTACCGAAACCGGCACTCTGCAAGTCAATTGGCTACACGGAGCACCGGCTCGCAAGCTGAAAGCAAGTATTGAAGCAAGCATTGCCCCAATGAAAACTACATTCAAAGACTGTAAAGGTTACATATTCGACGATCCTGCAAAAACATTTGAAACCCGAGATATTGAAGTATTTAGCGGAACGCTCGATGACAACGGAAAAACGCCGATAAGCGTGAAATTTAACATTGACGGAGAAAGCAATGCTCCCGGTATGCTTGCCGTGCAAATGAAAACCAAAGTATTCGAGTCGGGCGGTGATTTTAGTATCGACAGGGCAATGCTTACCTATTCTCCTTTCAATACATACGTGGGTGTGAAAATTCCCGAAGGACAAGGTTGGAACAAAGCCTTGTATTCCGATGAAAAAAATCTTATACCTATAGCGTTGGTCGATGAAAAAGGAAAGCCTATGAACGGCAAAGTTACCATTGAAATTTTCGATATTTATTGGCGTTGGTGGTGGGAGCGTTCTGCCGAAGATAATTTGGCAGACTACGTTTCAAACCGTAATTCGAGTTTGATAAAAAGCGATGAAATAGAAGTGCGCAACGGAGAGGCTCTGTACGAAATGAATTTGGACGGCAATTACTGGGGACGTAAATTGATTCGCATAACGTCAAAAGAAAGCGGGCACAGTACCGGAGCTGTGTTTTACACCACATACCGAAGTTGGTACAGCAATGCAGGAAGCAACAATCCGGGTGGTGCCGAAATGTTGATGTTTTCAACCGATAAAACTACCTATTCGGTGGGCGAAAAAGCAAAAATAGAATTGCCCATAACCCATAGCGGACGTGCTTTGATAAGTATTGAAAATGGTAGCAAGGTTCTCAAAACATATTGGTTTGAACCATCGGAGCAAAATACAACATTTGAATTTGAACTCACGCCTGAAATGACACCGAATGTGTACGTGCACATTTCTTACATTCAAGCACATAGCAATGATAATAATTATCCGTTACGTATGTATGGCGTGCAATCAATTTCGGTGGAAGATCCTGCAACGCACATTACGCCGCTTATTACCATGAAAAACGAATTGAAACCCGAAGAGCAATTTTCGGT
The DNA here is from genome assembly GCA_031262005.1 of Bacteroidales bacterium. Classification (GTDB taxonomy): domain Bacteria; phylum Bacteroidota; class Bacteroidia; order Bacteroidales; family UBA1715; genus WQTX01. The sequence goes on along the minus strand of JAISIO010000019.1, from coordinate 9,023 downwards.
AACGGTAAAAGAAACCGAAGGCAAGCCCATGACTTACACAATTGCTATTGTTGATGAAGGTTTGCTTGATCTCACCCGTTTTTCAACGCCCAATCCGTGGTCTGCATTTTATAATCACGAAGCACTTGGCGTGCGCACGTGGGATATGTACAAATTTGTGGCAGGTGCATTTACCGGAAAATTAGCAGGATTGCTCGCTATTGGCGGCGATGCAGCTTTCGATACAAACGGGAAAGAAAACACCAACCGATTTAAGCCTGTGGTGTTGTTTCAAGGTCCGTTTGCACTGAAAAAAGGCGAAACAAAAACGCACTCGTTTACCATGCCGAACTATGTAGGTTCGGTACGTGTAATGGTGGTTGCCGGAGAAAACGGAGCATACGGTAATGCCGAAAAAACCGTTCCGGTGCGTCAATCGCTCATGGTGTTGCCTACAATTCCGCGTGTAATAAGCCCTACCGAAACCATGACGATTCCGGTAACGGTATTTGCCATGGATAAGGCAGTGAAAACGGTGAAAGTTGATTTGAACATTGACAAACAGTTTGAAGCACTCGATGGAACTTCACGAACTGTTACATTCGATAAGCCCGGTGATAAAATGGTAGAATTTACCGTGCGGGCACAAGCGAGAATTGGCGAAGGAAAAATTATAGTAAATGCCGTTTCGGGAACGCACAAAGCATCGGCAGAAACCGATTTGAAAGTGCGTGTGCCCAATCCACCGGTAACTGCAATTACTTCGGTACTGGTAAAACCGGGCGAGACGTGGTCGCATCGTGTTGAATCTATGGGATTTGTGGGTACAAACAGAGCGGTGATAGAACTTTCACGAATGTACCCTATTAATTTAGAAAAACGCCTGCAATATCTCATTCGTTATCCGCATGGCTGCATTGAGCAAATTACTTCGGCGGTGTTCCCACAACTGTTTTTGAGTTACGTAATGGATTTGACTGATAAACAAAAAACGGAGGTTGAAACCAATGTAAACGCATGGCTCGAAAAATTGAAATCGTACCAAAACACTAACGGCGGATTTACCTATTGGGCAGGCGAAGGCGCTGCAAATGAATGGGGCAGTAATTATGTAGGGCATTGTATGCTCGAAGCGCAGGCAAAAGGCTATCAATTGCCGGTGGGAGTGTTCGATGCGTGGGTGAGTTACCAAACTTCGCAAGCAAATAATTGGAGTTCATATACCGATAGATATGGCAGATACAGCGATGATTTGAATCAAGCATACCGCTTATATACGCTTGCTTTGGCAAAAAAACCGGCAATGAGTGCAATGAACCGTATGCGCGAAACGCAGGGAATTTCCAACGAAGCAAAATGGCGTTTGGCAGCAGCATACGCCACCGTGGGCAAGCCTGATATTGCCAATGCAATTATGAAATCTATCGACAAAACCGATAATGGTCATGAATATTACTACGAAACATACGGTAGCACTGAGCGTGATGATGCAATGAACATAGAAACCTTGATTGCGCTCAATCGAAAAAAAGATGCCGAAGCTCTTGTAATTGATTTGGCAAAAGTGTTGGCTTCCAATGAATGGTTAAGCACGCAAACTACGGCATATTCGTTGCTCGCCATATCGAAATTTGTAGGTGGTAGCGATAATTCCGAAATTTCGGCAACGCTCACAATTGACAATGCAAGTAAACCTATTACAACTAAGCGAGCCATATATCAATCAAGAATTGATATGAATACTTCGGCACGCAAACAAGTGAGTGTTACCAATACATCGAAACATGACTTGTATGTACGCCTGCTATCGGAAGGCGTGCCGCCCATGAAAGCACAACCTGCCGAAGCAGAAAATCTCCACATGACAGTACAGTACTTCGACATGAAGGGAAAACCGCTCAATCCTGCGGCAATCAAACAAGGAACGGAATTTTACGCAGAAGTAACTGTTACTCATGCGGGTGTTCGCAGTAATTATAGCAATATGGCTCTGGAACAATTGTTCCCGTCGGGCTGGGAAATTATGAATAGCCGCATGGATAATATTCAAAATTCACTGTTTGCCAAAACCGATACGCCGCGCTATATGGATGTTAGAGATGATAGAGTGTATATGTATTTTGACTTAAACAAAGGAGAATCGAAAGTATTTAGAGTGCTGTTGCAAGCGGCTTATTTGGGTAAATTCTTTATGCCGCCGGTGTATTGCCACGCAATGTACGATAATACTATTCGAGCGCAAAGTGAAGGAAAATGGGTTGAGGTTGTGCGGTAGATGCGTTTTATAGAAAACGGTGATGTGGAATGTTTACACCCCCAGCAAATATTCTACATGTTGCGTAATGTGCGGATACGGAGAGAATGAGTAACCAAAATCACGTTCAATGTCCGACACGTCGAACATAATTGGTTTATCGCTCCAACCGAGGTCTTTTAGTACAATATTCGACTGAGAATTGCACAATCGTTTTGCTTCGAGCGCAACATCAAGCCACGATGTAAAGCAATTCGATAACCCGAAATAGGTGTGCTTGTTGAACGAACTACGGAGCACAGCGGTATAGATTTTTGCCAAATCGCCTGCCCAAATGAACTGTGTTCCGTCATTTTTTACAATTTCAATATCCTTACCTTGTTTTATGGTTGTTGCAATGTTGTGAAATCTGCGGTCGGGTTGCGTGTATGCGCCTTCTATTACCGGATTTCCGAATGTGTAGCCTGGTCGCACCACATTTACTCGCATTCCGGTAACACCAGTAATTCCCCAAAGGAAATTTTCGGTAGCGGCTTTGGTAGCTCCGTAGTAGGAGTGAGGGTCGTGTTTGCTCATGGTGGTTACATGGCTGCCATGAGCAAGCACTTCGGGTGAAGGATTGCTGTACACGCTATCGTTGGCGGCTGTGGACGATGTGTATATAAAATGAGAAACACCATATTTGGCACATTCCGAAGCCAAATAGATGGAAGCCGCCGTATCGCTCATGAGCATAGCATACGCCGATGTGTCGTTGTAATTGAGCGCAACGTGTATGCACGCATCAAATGATTCTGATTGCAGTAATTGTGTTATTTTGTCGTAATCGGTCATGCCTATTTCAAGCACTTGCACGTTGTTCATGGTAAGAAAAGCAGGTACTTTATGGGTATTGCGAGCCAATAGTGTTACGGTGTGATTTTCGGAAAGTAATTGCATGGCAACGTAAGAGCCTATGAAGCCTGTGCCGCCGGTTAGAAGAATGTGCATAATGGTTAATGGTTAGAGTATAGTGATTAGAGAATAGAGAGGGAGTTTTTAATTTTTAACTTTCAATTTTCAATTAAAACCGCCGTCCATTTATTTTCGGTTTTATGCGATTGATAGGTTAAACCGAATTGGGCTGTTTTTTCGAGCAGAAAATCAATATCGTGTTCGTAAAAACCGCTGAGAATCAGTAATCCGCCGGGATTGAGTGCGTGCGCAAGATAGTGCATATTATGCGCAAGTATATTACGGTTGATATTTGCCAATACTATATCAAATGTTTTTCCTTCCAAAAGTGATAAATCGCCTTGTTCTACGCTAAGATTTTCGGCATTGTTCCGAATTTTATTTTCGACGGTGTTTTCGTAACAGAGTGGGTCGTAGTCAAATGCGTATGCCGAACAAGCACCCATTTGCAACGCCGCAATTGCCAATACTCCTGTGCCGCAACCGCAATCAGCAACGGTTTTACCCGAAAAATCGAGATTGAGCATGGTTTGCAACATTAAACTTGTGGTTTCGTGATGTCCCGTTCCAAACGACATTTTCGGTTCGATTTCTATTACATAGCGAAACTTTTTTTCGTCGGTAATGGTATGAAACGGAGCTTTTATCAGTATTGATGATTGTATGTCTACCGGTTCAAATTGTGCTTCCCATTCAGCATTCCAATTCACGGTTTCGAGTTCTATAACGGTGTATGTTAGTTCACCCAAATGTTCCTCAATAGTTTCAATAAGTTCTGTAAGTATTTGTTGGTCAAAATCTTGTTTTTGAATGTAGGCTTTGTATATGCGATTTTCTTCGTTACTAAAACTTTCAAATCCTATTTCGGCAAGTTGTGCTGTAAGAATTTCATCGGCAAACGGAATTTTACCTTGCAGGTTAGTTGAAAATTCTAAATAATCCATTATGTGTAGTAGCTTATTAATGAGTTAGTTGTATTCGGCATGGTCCGCCAATAGAGTTGAATAGCATATTGCCATTGGGGAAATATTGCAGAGTTGCAAAAGCGGCATTACCCAGATTATTGTGTCCGAACAAACTACGGTGTACAATTGAGCCTGTGTTCCAATCAAGTCCGGTAACTTCCCAGCCTGTTTCGGGATAAAACCCATTGACGCACACAATGTTAGAAGTAGTGCTTACTGCCGGTTTCATTGTGGCGGTGCTTATGCTTTTGTTCACAAATATTGATTTGAATTGTTTTGTGTCGTCCATCCATTCAAAGCGTTCGCAGCCTTGCGCCGAAGGTTTTACAACGGTTGCTATGGCATCAACTATGGCATCGCCGGTGTTGGCATACAAAGAATTATTTGCCACAAAAATACCGGTATTATTAATTGCCAATCCTGCTGCCGATACAGGTTTTTCTGTGCTTGCAAAACTCAGTTTTATTTCATCGGCAATACGTTGTGTATTTGCCGGAATTTCGTTGCGCCAAAATGCCGTAAGATTGTTTTTGCCATCTACAATAACTACCAACTTGTCGTCGGAATAGTCAAATCCCATTAACGAGGGAGTGCTCACCGCTCCTTGTTTGCCGGTTTTGTACGCCGCCACCCATGCACCATCGGCGGTTTTATCGCTCAATTCTTGCCCTGTCCATACCAGTTTGCGCATTTTTTTATTGGTGGCTACATAAATTCCGTTGTTTTCGTCAATGCAAAATGCTTTATTGCACAGTTCGTTCGGTTCAAAATGATAAATTTTGGGTATTGTATCGAAAGCTCGGTCAATTACTCCAATGTAGGTTTGCGAGGCAAAAACCAACATACCATCGTAGGTAATTCCCAAACCTACAATATTGGTCGGGTTGGGGGTATATTGCGTTACATCAAAAATGTTACGAAATCGAGGTTTGTTAAGGTCAATCAAACAGGCTATTTGAGTGCCGTAGTTGATAAACACATCGGTATTTTTATCACATACGGCAATGGTGCCTTTGCTGAGTCGTTGTTCAGGAGAATTTCCATACGCAGCAAATACATTGCGTTGTATTTCCTCTATTGATGTATAATTGTGCAATAAGACATCGCGATGCTTCTCCACATGAAAAGCTCCGGCATCGGGATAATTGAAAAAATTCCTCACTTGTCCAAAATTACCTTCATTGGTATTGATACACGTAAAACGATCGGTAGAAATAGCCCACATATAATTGGGATTCCCGCTCGCAATTGTTGCTACATTCACCAGACCAGAAAGTAGTTGGTTTTCAGTTGTTAATTCAATAGTAAATGTGCCTTTGGGTATAGGCGCAGTAAAAGAATTTGTATGAGCTAAATTTACTTGTGTGGTGCTATATACATCGCTGGCAAGGAATGGATTTGGTTGAGGTGTGGAATTTCTCTGTTGTTCATTGTTTTCCACAATCACTACCCTACGACCTGTTTTTTTTTCGCCGCCGCATGCAACGATAAAAAACAAAGCGCATAAACACAGGTAAAACTTAAGTTTCATGTAATTCTTCTATTTTTAAGGTGTGCAAATCTCTATTTATTTTTTTACTTTTCCAAAAAAAGTGAAAGTAAACAGATAAGATTTTATGCGTGAGCATTAATAAAACAGTTGTATGCGACTTTTTGTGGGTATCCAATAGGAGTATGAATTAGTGTTATTTATTCAAATCGTTAATCAACTGTTCTACTGCGTGTTTAATTGAATTGCTTTTTTCCAACAGTTGAACAAACTTACTTCCTACAATTGCCCCCGAAGCATTGGAAATAGCGGCATCGAAAGTTGCCTTATTCGACACTCCAAAACCTATCAAACGAGGATTGCGCAAATTCATCGCATTAATACGTTTGAAATAATCCTGTTTCTTCTCGTCGAAACATTGTTGTGCTCCGGTGGTGGCTGCACTCGAAACCATATAAATAAATCCTTGGGTGTGTTCGTCAATCAGTCGTACTCGCTTTTCCGAAGTTTCGGGTGTAATAAGCATAATTACGTGAACGCCATGCGCTTCGGCAACAGCTTTGTACGAATGCATATAGTCTGCAAATGGCAAATCGGGAATAATCACGCCATCGACACCCGTGGCAGCGCAGGATTTGCAAAATTTTTCAAAACCATATTGCATAATAGGGTTTAGATACCCCATTAAAATAATCGGCATTGTAATGGTTTGGCGCACATTTTGTAATTGCTCAAAAATCAAAGCGAGCGACATACCGTTGTTTAACGCCGTTTGTCCTGCTTGTTGAATAACCACGCCATCAGCCATAGGGTCGGAAAACGGTATTCCCAGTTCTACCATATCAATGCCGTGCGCTTGTAATTCGTGTAACACTGTGCAAGTGTCATTCAATTGGGGAAAACCTGCGGTAAAATATACCGATAGAATTTTTTCTTGTTTTTGTTGGAATAATGTGTCTATTCTGTTCATAATTTTCAGATTGTAGAGGTCGCATATTTTCGACCTTTCTATTATTAATTTGATTTATTCATTGGGTCGAAAATATGCGACCCTTATATTATCAATTCTGTTTATTTATTGGGTCGAAAATATTCGACCCCTACGCCGTCAATTACGTATATGTGTTATAAATTTTTTAATGTTCTCAATATGTTTCAATCCCGGTTCTATTTCAAAACGACTGTTGATGTCCACGGCATATAATTGTGGCAAATGTAGCGATTTTATTGTTTCTGCATCGCTTTCGCTAATTCCGCCGCTTAAGAAAAACGGTGTTTCTCCTTTATACTGTTTTAAAATTTGCCAGTCAAATTTTATGCCTGTACCGCCATAAGCTCTCCCTCCTTCGGAGGGGGCTGGGGGGAGGCGTGTATCAAATAAAAAGAAATCAACAACATATTCATACGGTTTTGTTTGTTCAAAATCCTCTTTGTTTTCCACATTAAACGCTTTTATTGTTAACAATCCTTTTTCTCGGATTTGTAGGCATTCTTCGGGGCTTTCTTTTCCGTGAAACTGTATGCCGTCTAAATGATATTTTTCGGCAATTTTCAATATATTTTCTACCGTTTCGTTTACGAAAACGCCGATTTTTTTGGTTGTTTCCGGTTGAGACGCACGGCCGTGCGTCTCAACAATACCGTTCGTATCAATAATACCGCACGAATCACCGAAAAATCGTGGTGATTTTTCGTAAAAAATGAATCCTATAAAATCGGGATTGTGTTGTAACAATTCTTGTATGTTGTGCGGATGTTTCATTCCGCAGACTTTTATTTTCATAATTATTCCTGTTTTGTAATTATGCCTTCTTTGGTAATACAATAATTTTCGATAGTTTTTGAAATTACATATAATGTATCTAAATTATAATCGGCAAGATGTTCTTCAATTCGTAATTGAATTCTAAAATTTTTATCTATTTTGCAAGTATTCCAAAATGATCTATCATCATTTTTACTGTAATCTGTAATAAATCCTGCTATGTCTTTTTGAGAAATCAAATTTCCTTCTTTGTCGAACATTGCTAATTTATATATATCTTTTTTTCCTCCTTCTATAAATGTAGAATTGAATGATTTTAAATAAATTAACCCAATAATTGTAGTGTCAATTTCAAATTTTCCAACCTCGTAAAAAGTAATAAGTTCGTGAAATGTAGCCGTATCTTTTGTTTCATATTCGTAATTCATAAAAAGATTTACGAAAGAAGTGTCTATTTTAGGTAATCCTTTCATCACAACAAGTGTTGATTTCCAAAGTATATTATCGTTTATTTCCATTGGAAAATGGATAGGATTAAAAAAGTAAACAAAAGAGTAAAAATTTTCTGTTTCTATATGTAATTCTGTTTCCTTTGGAGAGTCTTTTTCAACCGATTTCCCATTGTTGCACGAAAATAAGAATAATGCTGTTGCGATAATTAAAAAGTTTCTTTTCATAACGACACATTTAATTTACAATTGAAATTAATTGCAATAATGACAAAAGTTTCAATCATAATTGAAATATATTGCTTTTTTATTAAAAGTTTCATGTATACATTACAGTTCTGCAATAAATTGTTTCAATGCGTCGGCGGGATTTTCTTCTTTCATGAAATTTTCGCCCATCAAAAAACCTTTATAACCTATTTGTTGTAATTCTCTCACGGTTTGTACGTTAGATATTCCGCTTTCGCTGATTTTTACAAATTCATCGGGAATGAGTTGCGCCAACTCAATGGAAATTGCGGTGGAAACTTCAAACGTTTTCAGATTGCGGTTGTTCACGCCCACAAGGTCAATGTACTCGTTGATATGCTTCAATTCTTCGGCGTTGTGCACTTCCAACAGGGTTTCCAAACCAAGTTGTTTTGCTTTTTGTGCAAGATTTTTGCATTCTGCAATTGTAAGAGCCGCCGCAATGAGCAGCACCACATCGGCACCATAACTTTTCGCTTCAAAAAGTTGATATTCGTCTATCATAAAATCTTTTCGCAACACGGGGCAGTGAATGTTTGGGCGCGCCGAAATCAAATCGTCGGGCGCACCGCCAAAGTAGGGAAAATCCGTTAAGATGGAAATTCCCGATGCACCGTTTTGCGAATACCCCGAAGTGATTTTCTGCACATCAGCATCGGCGTGTATCCAGCCTTTGGAGGGACTTTTGCGTTTGAACTCTGCAATTATTCCACTCGTGGAATGTAATAAACTCTGCCGCAGCGAAAGGCATTTTCTGCCGAATGCGGCTGTTTCTTCCAAATCGGAAATGCTGATTTTGTTTTTTCTTTCAGCTATTTCTGTTTTTTTTGTGGCTATTATGTTGTCTAATATTGTCATTTTTTTGTTGATTTGGTTTTTTGTTGATTTGAATCACAATGTATCAGGATTTTGAATATTT
>JAISIO010000090.1 GCA_031262005.1 Bacteroidales bacterium | reverse complement strand
TCGAAACTATATGCATGTAATACGTGATTTTATCATGTTTTGATTTATTGTGCAAAACATAAAAAAATATATTTTTTATCACATTTTTTTGCTGTAAACAACAAAAAGTATCTATATTTGCGTTTGACAATTTTCGTAACTACCATACTAACAATAGTTCGGCGTGTTTTTTTGAATCAATGTGCGATTGTTTGGTTGCTATTGATTTACGACAAGAGTTAGGCTACACTAAATGGTTGTAAATAAACGAATTAGTCAAAGAGTATCGAACTATTATAAAAAATTGTTGCATGATAAAAATTTACAAAAAAGCATTTGCTCTCACCATATTGATAGGATTGCTTGCCGTGAAAGGACATTCGCAAGATGTGCATTTTTCGCAGTTTGATGCAGCTCCACTTTTTTTCAATCCGGCTCTTGCGGGTTTAATTGATTGTAACAACCGTATTTTAGGCAATTTCAAAAGCCAATGGGCAACCTACAACACTGCCATGATTTCGTATGACCAAGGCATTTCAAAACTCACAACGGCACGAGGAAAATTTGGTCTTGGCGGCTTTGTCAATGTCGATTATGCTGGTGCCACATCATACGGCAACACGCTTTTAGAACTTATCCCCGCTTACCATTACGATGTTATTCCGAGTAAACTTACGCTTTCGGCAGGTTTGACTGCAATGTTCAATTACAACACTATTAATCATGGAAACGTAATGATGGGTGAAAACATTGACCCTATTACCGGGCAACCGATAGCTGGTGGTAGCGACCTTGAAAATGCTTCGCAATTTTATTGGGATTTGGGAGCGGGTATCAATGCAAAATACATGATTAATGAAGAATTTCCTATCAATCTCGGTTTTGCTATGAAACGCTTATTAGGCAATGGAGGTGGTTTGGAGGCAAAAACCGAGAATTACCGCCGTTTTTCGGTTAATTCAAATGCTATTGTTCCTGTTAATACCACCATTTCATTTTTGCCTTCATTGATTTACATACAACAGAAACGCTACAATGAACTCAACTTCGGGACATATTTGAAATACAACTTGGCTCATATTACCCGATTTATCGACGCTGCTTATGTAGGCGTGTGGTATCGTTGGGAAGATGCCGTAATTATGGGGCTTTCGGCGGATAAACTCCTTGGTAAAAATTGGCTGATGAACATAGGTATTAATTACGACCTCACCGTTTCCGATTTTAGAAATTCCAACAAATGGCAATCGGGTAAAAATGTACGTTCCGACAGTTTTGAGATTTCGGTTCGTTTTATGAATTGTAGAATACCGTTCACCGTTCCGCATCAAGGTATTATTAATGACCCATTCAGGTAAACCGCAAAAATTAATTGTATGAGAAAAATACTATCATATCTTCTTGTAACCCTGTGTTTTACGCTGTTCATTACTGTGGGGTTTTCGCAAAGCAAAAAACAATTTTTCGACGCTTATAAAGCCGCCGGCGATAGTGCCTTAGCGGAGCACAATTATTTTGGCGCACATCAGGCTTTTGCCAAAGCGTTGGAATTTGAACAAAATGCCGAAGTTGCGTATAATTGCGCCGAAGCGTGCCGCAGTTATCAAAATTATACCGATGCCGAAAAATATTACCGAATGACCAATTCATTGGATTCGGTTACCTATCGCCTTGCAAGTTTTTGGATTGCCGACCTGCTCAAAATGCGTGCACAGTACGACGACGCAGCTTTTGCTTTCGACCAATTTTATATGGCAAACCGTCAGTACAATGATTATTTTACCGTGCGAGCGCAGCAAGAATCAATCATTTGCTCAAGCAATGTAAAAAATATTCCAACGCAAGACATCAAACAACATCGCATTGACGAAAAGAAAATCAACACCATGTATTCGGAATATGCTCCGGTGCAATATAACGATTCGTTGTTTTTCTACGGTGCCGTGCACCCCAAAGATGCGCAACTTGCCGACACGTCATTGGTGTTCTCAAATTATACCACTAAATTATCACGGGCTTATGTGCGCGATTCGGTGTGGCAAACTCCTGCTATTGTAGATTCATTGAACGATACCGCAATGCTTGCAAACAATCTTACGTTTTCGAGCGATGGAAAAACCGCATATTTCAGCAAATGTGCCGGTTACAATTGTGCATTATACCGTGCTCAGTTTGATGCGGAAAAAGAACAATTTTCAGACATAGAAAAACTACCTTCTCGCATTAATATGCAAAATACAAGTAATACAACGCCTCATTTGGCTGTTACTCCACAAGGCGAAGTGCTGTTCTGGTCATCAGATCGTAAAGACGGCAAGGGTGGTTTTGATATTTGGTATGCTCGCATTAATCAGGCAAACAATAGTTTTGAAAATCCACGCAACTGCGGCACAAATATTAACACTCCGGGTAACGAAGTAACTCCTTTCTACGATGCTCGCGACTCGTTACTTTATTTCAGCAGCGAGTGGCATGCCGGACTTGGTGGGCTTGATATATTTACCTCGAAAGTGGATATGCGTAACAATAAATTTGCAAAAGCATCGAATATTGGGAAACCGGTTAATTCGAGCTATAACGATTTATATTATTCCTATTCACGCGATTCGTTACGTGCTTACTGGGTTTCCAATCGCGAAGAATCAACAAAATTACTTGGTGTGGCTCATGCTAACGACATTTACTACCACACGCTTGCCAAAAAAACCATCAATCGCATAGCCGATTTGATACCTATTACGCTGTATTTTGATAATGACTTCCCAAATCCTCGCTCGAAAGATTCTACAACAACCGATGTATATTCACAATTGTTCAGCGATTATATGTTGCAACGCAACAATTTCGTTTACGGATATACTCAATATTCATCGGTAGAATCATTTTCGGAAGATGTGCGTGATGTAGACGCATTTTTCAAAGATGCACGTGAACAATACAATAATTTGGAACTTTTCTCTCAATTGGTAAATATATTGTGTAACGACGGTTTGGACATAGTGATTGCACTGAAAGGTTACGCCAGTCCCGTAGGTTTTACCGATTATAACGAGGTGCTTGCAAAACGACGTATTTCGTGTCTTCAAAATTACTTTAACGAATATAATGGCGGCGCATTGGCTAAATTCACCCAAAATGAACCGAACACCGGAAAAGGAAGTGTGAAATTTATACAAGAACCTATTGGTTCATTGACCGACGAAGCCATTATGCCGAATGCCAGCGAGCAAGAACGTCTTGCCTTAAGCGACCGTGGACAACGTTGGAAATCGGTATATAGCCCAACAGCATCGTACCAACGTAAAATAGAAATTGTAGCCGTTTCGTTTGAAGAAGAAGAAAATTTGATGAACGAAATTGAATCGGAAATTAAAGTAAACAAACGTCCAGTAGAAGACGAACTTAATAGTGTAAAACAACAAAAAGTGCGACAATCTGTTCCCGTTTCGAGAGATTTCACCGAAGAGCCTGAATATACTTTGGACGAAACCGTGGAGTTTAATCATGAAGGCACTCCAACTCCGGCAGTTCAACCGCAGCAAGTAGAACAGGCTACCGATACAATTCCTGACACAAGCATTGATACAACTATTGACACAACCGCTGCGCCAAAAGAGATAGAAATGTTTGAGAAAATAGAAACGTTTGAAGAGATAGAATCCTACGAAAATTTTGAGGAAGAGGATATTGAAATCATAGAAACTACGGAAACTGTAGAACTGGAAACCTCTGCTGAAAAACCTACACAACAAACGCAGGTGGAAACAAATTTCATGCAAATACGAGTGCAACAAGAGCTGCCGGCTGAAACCGCCGAAGAAGCTACCGAAGAAGCAACTCTATCTACCGATGAGGAAAAACAGCCAGAAGTGAACACACAACCGTATTCAACACAAATACAAGTAAGCGAAGAAACCGCACAAAAGATAGAAGAAGCGACTAATCAACAATCGCAACCTGCCGTAGAGGAAGAAGAGGGAATCTATGACGAATATGATATAGAAGACGAACAAATACTAACTCAGGAAGCGGAAACAACGCCGACACCTGCAGCCGAAGTAAAACCTGAACCAGCACCCGAATCTAAACAAACTACTTCGCAAGCTGATGCTACTGATGAGGAAGAAGAGGAGTATATTGAGTTAGATTTTGAGGAATATGAGGAATAAATGATCTGTTAGTAATCAACAGAGGGAAACCATGAAAATCGTTAAAAACCTCAAAATATATCTGACTTTATTAGTAATCATCGCAGTCGCAATATTACTTATTCTTAATAAATTTCTCGTGTATGGAGTCCTCCTTGTAGGAGTAGCATTGCTTATATATGTGATATGGGGATTATTTGTCAAAAAGATGGAAGACGAAAACTCAAAACTAAAATCTCGTCTTTCCAATATAGAAAAAACAAATAGCACACTTCGGGCAGAGAATGCAGAACTCCGTAACAGAAAACTAAATATTGCTGAACTTAAACATATTTTGGACTTAGGACTAATAGAAGTAGATACCAATTTGACTAGAACTTGGAATGAGCAATTTAAACATGAGAACAAAACTGTTCGATTCATTGGGGCACTTCAAGTGGAGGTTATAGCACAATACGGTATTAACCTAAAAGAATTACGATTTAAGGAAGATGCCGAAAACAATATTATTACTGTTGCTAACATTAATCCAAAATTTCTGTCATTCAAAGACCTTAACTATTCATGGAAAATCTCGGAAATATTGGAGTACAAACAGCCTACATTTGCCGAAAACCATTGGGGAACGTCTACTAAGTTGCAAGAATTGTGTGGAAAAATGAAGGAGGATTTAAGATTAAAAACTCACGAGGAGGTAAAAAATGGTCCGCAAGAAATGAAATGGCTTATAAAACCATTAGAGGAAAAAATAATAAATCTCTTGAATATTGCCTTCGGAAAAACAATAAAAATCGTTGCCACGTCTGACGATTCTTTCAAAGCCTTAGGCGAATACAAAGAATGATACGTTTGATTAAAAACATCAACCCACAAAAGGGCGATTTTTGAGATTGTTCAGTTTGGTTGAGATCAATCATCACTTTTTACTAAGTGCAAAATATTGGCAAACAAGCGAAAAAACCACTTTTCTCAGCCTTATTTCCAAACAACCCTACCACATTCGATATTTATGCTGCTGTTTCTTAATTTCAGCGTCTTTTTTGCGTTTTTCTATAATAATATCGGCAAATTTCTGCTGAAAATTATCAAGCGGTGTAGGTGCTGAAGCGAGCACAAGATTGCCATCGGGGTCTAAAAGCATATAGCTCGGCATGGCTTTCAGGCGATAGGCTTGTAACACTTCGGGGTGATCGGTAACGTACAAAAATTCCCAGTTATACTGCGGATTGTCGTTTACAAAGTTCCGAAACGTGTCAAAATCCTTCTCGGCACTGAGCGTTACAATGTGCAAATCGCGCTTGGTTTTTTTATTCATCTCTTGCAACACTCGGTAATCTTGCAGGCAGGCATAATTTTCCGACCGGCAATAATTGATATACACATATTTTTCTTTGAATGATTCAAGATTGAACGGCACACTGTCTTTATCCACAAGGTGAAAATCGGTAATAGTATCGCCCACCGTAAGTACATTTCGTTTACGCCAAATGTTTTGCGCTATGTGTTTATGCTCGGGAATGTGGGTTATCAGTATGAGTGAATCGAGCGTTTGTTTTACGGTAGCAGGCGGAAACACATCGGGCATTCCGAAACAATCGTCCAAACATTGCAACAAAAACAATTCCTTGAGCGTATCGTTACGAAAAGCTACCTGTTTTTCCATCACTTCATTAAACATGTGTGGACTTTTTCCGTACATAATTGCCGTTTTTATATCCTTGCCCATACCTTTCATGTGATTATTTTTCAGGTAATTGCGCCACATTTGCCAGAACAAATTCATGTATGCCGCATTGTTGTACAAAATCGGTTTGTTTACATAATAGCGGCGTGTAACAGTCATGGGATTGCGCATATATACCATATAACGCAAGCCGGTAAATTCATAATTTTTATACTCTTCAAAAAAGGTATTGCTTCTGTACGGCGCAAAAATGCTATCTAAACGGTATACAAGCGTATCGACATAACTTTTTTCGTGCAACTGATACAAAATCTGGAAATTATTCTCAACAAATGTGGAATATTCACCGGTAAAATCAAGCATGAGTTCGTTCAGTCCACCGTCGGAATCGTTGAGAACTCCAATACTCAAATCTTCGTGTTTAAAATACGGATTAAATTCATCTGCCAAATCTTTTTCAATACGCGGAGGAAGCAGTAGCTCCATATTTTTGCCGGGGACAGCGTAGGCAAAGCATTTATATACACCTAAATACATAAAAATCTCACGCACAGTGTTACACGGAAATGATGCTGAGAAATGCCCCGTTTCGTCCACGGTAAACGACGTTAGTTTTTCTTCGAGTTTGGTAAAATAATCGGAATACGCATACACCGTAATAGTTTGATTAGCATAATCGGGAGCGGTTCCATATATGGAACAGACTGAATTTTGGGCATAGTTAGCCGACGCACCCAGAAGGGCAATGCAGCATAAGGCAATAATTTTTAGAAAAGCATTCTGCCGAACGTGTTTCGAGGTCTTCGTATGTGTAACAGAGGATTGCAAGTTGAATGCGCAATGGCGGGGAGAAATTAGCATACTAACAAATTTGAACAAGGTATATAACTTGCAACATTGCGTTTATATTGTATCAAATCGCGCACAATTGACGATGAAATATGAGAAAACTGTGGCGGTGTAATAAAAAAGAGTGTTTGCACGCGAGGGCACAGTTCCGAATTTGTGTGTGCAATTGATTTTTCAAACTCAAAATCGGCACTATTGCGCACGCCGCGTATGATAAACAGCGCTTGTTGAGCCTCACAAAAATCAACGGTGAGAGTATTGTAGGTGCACACGGTTATTTTGGGATTATTGGCAAAAATGGCTTGAATATGCGCCACACGTTGCTCCGCAGAAAACAATGATTTTTTTGAGTTGTTTTCTCCGATTGCAATAATAATGCTGTCGAACAGCGACAAGGCTTGTTCCACAATTGCTTTGTGCCCCACAGTAAAGGGGTCGAAACTTCCTGGAAATACAGCTTTTTTCATGCAATTACTAATTATAAATTACGAAAATGAATTAGTCCTAATTCCTGTTTCCTAAATCCTACTTTATTTTCTCTACCACAATTTTTTTGTCGCTGCTATATTTTTCAACATCGTTTTCGGTTGTTTTCCAGCGTTCGTGCATCCACACCCATTGTGTAGGATATTGTTTTATAAAATTTTCAATGCAAGTAGTATATTGCTGAGTATTGTATTGCAGGTCAAACTCATCATCGCCGGTATTAATGTAAGGAATAGCCGGTTGAATAGAAAATTCATATCTATTTTCGGGCGTTCGGCGCATAAACATTGGGACTAACGGAGCTCCGGTTTTTTTTGCAAGAATTGCAGCACCAAGCGGCGTAAATGCTTTCTTTCCAAAAAAATCAACAAACACGCCTTTTGTTTTGGTATCTTGGTCAATCATTATTATAAAACAATCGCCTTTGGTAATGTGCTCCAGCAGAACTTTGTAACCGCCGCCACGAGTTATATTTTTCATTCCACGACGTTCGCGGGCTTCCACTATCAGTCGGTCAATAGCTTGATTGGGCAGCGAACGGCTTACCGCCGAGGTGGTATAGCCCATAAGCGGAGGCAAAATCGCAGAAAATTCCCATGCTCCGGTATGGCTCATGAGGCAAATTACCCCTTTACCTTTATCGTATTCTTTCTTTAAATTTTCTTCGCCAATAATATCGAAAAACTTGAATTGCGACAGTTTTGTGCAGTGCGCAGTGGCTATATAATCGGTAAAATTCACCGTTTGATTCACAAACACTTCTTGCGCCATGCGGTAAATTTCTTTCGGCGATTTTTCGTGTCCAAAAACTTTGGTTAAATTGGTAATTGTTTTGGTGCGCTCTTTGCGAAGCACCTTAAAAGCTAAGCGCGCCCACATTGAGTGATAAGCAAGAAGCGGGCGGCGGGGAATAAAACGCAACGTGAACATAAAAATACGGAGATAAAGAATGAGAATCGGATATTTAATGCTCCGTCGGATTTTCTTCCACCTATCTTTTCTATTCATTTTGTTTCTTTTGAGCAAAAGTACAAATTAATTGTAATTGCAAATTACAAATTGTAAATTAAATTAGAGTATGCGTGCGAGTTTTACACAAAATATGCTGCCT
>JAISIO010000197.1 GCA_031262005.1 Bacteroidales bacterium | reverse complement strand
GAAACCGGTTTTTTCCGCTTTTCGCAGAATGCCAACGATAAGCCGAAAGTGTTTAGCACCATTCTTACGAGTTTGGGAACATCGTCCACGCTGTTTCTGCTGCTTATGGTGGTGTTTCTCGCACCCATTTCGGGAGCAATTGGGTACTCCGGCAACGAAGATTTTATTCTTATGATGGCAATAATAATTGCCATTGACGCATTCACAAGCGTTCCCTTTGCTAAACTACGACTTGAAAATAAAGCATTTACGTTTGCACTTATAAAATTTGCCAATATCGGGGTAAATATCGGCTTAAATATTCTGCTCATTGTAGTGCTACCGCAAATTGCCCAAAACGGCAGTAATGCATGGCTTATGGAACATTTTGGTGAGCCGAGAATAATTTACATTTTTATTTCCAATGTAGCAGCGAGTGTTATTACACTACTATTGCTTCTGCCTGGAATGCTCAAAACTCGTTATCAATTCGACCCTGCGCTACTCCGCCGCATACTTACTTATTCATTGCCACTGCTTGTTGCAGGCTTGGCAGGAAGTGTGAACGAAGTGTACGATAGAATTTCGTTGCGGTACTTCCTTACAATTCCCGAAAATGTTGATGCCCAATACTATATACTTTCGCAAGTGGGAATTTACGGCGCAAGTTACAAATTGGCTATGATAATTGCTATTTTTAATCAAGCCTTTCGTTTTGCTGCCGAACCGTTCTTTTTTTCACGTATGCACGAAAGCGATAGTCGGCAAATGTATGCCCACATTATGAATTATTTTGTGGCATTTACCCTTGTATTGTTCCTCGTAATCACCTTATTTATAGATTTTTTTAAACACTTTATCGGGAGTAATTTCCATGAAGGTTTGCCCATAGTACCTATTTTGCTTATGGCAAATATATTTTTGGGCGTGGTATTTAATCTTTCTATTTGGTACAAATTGTCGAACAGAACCTCGTTTGGCGTGTGGATAACAGGCGCAGGAGCTGTTATAACATTGTTTATCAATATTTTATTCGTACCAATATATGGCTATGTTGCCTGTGCATGGGCTACTTTAGCATGCTATGTGTGTATGACTGTTATTTCCTACATTTTATGTCAAAAATATTATGGTATTCCATATCGAGTAGGGAGTATTGCGCTTTATTTTGCATTGAGTATTGCTATTTATTTTGCTAATAGTGTATTTGATTTTACAGTTGTGTTAAAAATAGTTCTATTACTGATATTCACAGCGGTAGTTGTTTTTATTGAAAAGAAAGCATTAGCACGCAAATGACACGGATTTAATGGAAAATTGAAAGTTGAAAATTTTTAACACGTTGGTTTTTTCTCTTCGCACGCAGATGACACCGATCTTTGCAGACAAAAAGGAAAACGAAGATAGCTTATGCAGGTTACGAGAAAATCTGATTTTTAGAATTTTCACAGAATAATTCTATTCGATTATTCTATAAATTATAAAAAAATCATAAATTTACGGCGCAAAATAATTTGTACATTTTTTAAATTTTTAATACTTATTACATTATGAGTTTTACACACGAAGTAGAAGGTATGATTTGCGTAGCAAAAGGCGCAAACCACGGACCTGCTCCCATACCTGAGGAAGGAAAATGGGTACGAGCAAAACAAGTTTCCGACATTTCGGGATTGACACACGGTGTGGGCTGGTGTGCGCCTCAGCAAGGTGCGTGCAAACTAACCCTTAACGTGAAAGACGGAGTTATCAAAGAAGCATTGGTGGAAACTATCGGTTGTACCGGTATGACACACTCTGCGGCTATGGCTGCCGAAATTCTTCCTGAAAAAACAATTCTCGAAGCATTGAATACCGACTTGGTATGCGACGCTATCAATACCGCTATGCGCGAACTGTTCCTACAAATTGTATATGGTCGCACACAAACCGCATTCTCGGAAGGAGGATTACCTATTGGCGCAGGTTTGGAAGACTTGGGTAAAGGTTTGCGTGGTGTAACCGGCACATTGTACGGAACATCGGCAAAAGGACCTCGTTATTTGGAAATGGCAGAAGGTTATATCACCGAAATAGGCTTAGACAAAGATAATCAAATCATTGGTTACCGTTTTGTAAGTTTGGGCAGAATGATGGATATGATAAAAACCGGAATGGACGCCAACGAAGCAATGAAAAAAGCATCGGGCAAATACGGACGTATTGAAGAAGCAGTTAAAGTTATTGACCCACGTAAAGAATAGGAGGAGTAAATTATGCCATTATTTGAAAGTTACGATAGACGAATTAAACAAATCAACGCAGTTCTTAATTCGTATGGAATTTCTTCTGTTGAAGAAGCAAAACAAATGTGCGATGCCAAAGGAGTTGATGTATATCAAATTGTAAAAGATATTCAACCTATTGCGTTCGAAAATGCAATGTGGGCGTATATTGTGGGTGCTGCAATTGCCATTAAAAAAGGTCAAACCGAAGCAGCTGACATAGCAGCAACGCTTGGCGAAGGCTTGCAAGCCTTCTGTATTCCCGGTTCTGTTGCCGACGACCGTAAAGTGGGTCTTGGACACGGTAACTTGGCTGCAATGTTGCTCCGCGAAGAAACCAAATGTTTTGCTTTCCTTGCAGGACACGAATCGTTTGCAGCTGCCGAAGGTGCTATTGGTATTGCTCAATCGGCAAACCGCGTGCGCACCGAACCTTTGCGTGTAATTCTTAACGGATTGGGTAAAGATGCTGCGCAAATTATTGCCCGCATCAACGGATTTACATTCGTAGAAACTTCTTTCGATTACGCTACCGGCGAAGTAAAAGAAGTAAAACGCATAGCATATTCCAACGGTGATCGTGCAAAAGTAAATTGCTACGGTGCCGACGATGTGCGTGAAGGTGTTGCCATTATGCACAAAGAAGGCGTTGATGTTTCTATTACAGGAAACTCTACCAACCCAACACGTTTTCAACACCCTGTGGCAGGAACATACAAAAAAGAATGCATAGAACAAGGTAAAAAATATTTCTCGGTAGCATCGGGCGGCGGAACAGGTCGTACATTGCACCCCGACAATATGGCTGC
>JAISIO010000174.1 GCA_031262005.1 Bacteroidales bacterium | reverse complement strand
AACCTGCTGCGGAAAGACACCGACAAAAAGACTTCCCTGCGCTCCAAACGCCTCAAAGCCGCTTGGAACAAAGATTACCTACTATCTCTTCTTAAAATTTAAATGCGTTGAACGTGGTTGTTGATACAATTTATCACGATTATTGTATCTATTATCAAGTTCTTTTAGTGCATTTTGCCACAAAGCAGAATGTGCATCAATTTTTCCGTAAATATCTGGTTCTTCGGCAATTGCAATTTCAATCAAATTCTCAGCCAAATCGTGCGGATAAATTCGTATTTTCTTGTTTTTTTGTAATTTATAAGCTTTAACAAGATTGCCGTTTTCATCAAAAACGGTTTCATTACTTTGCATTTCCACCATTTCACCGTTTAACATCGTAATTCTGTAATTAATCTCTTCTTCCAAATCGTCCAATAAACTATCGCCTTCTTCTTTATATCCATCGTAAGCAGTATTTGAGCGTTGTTCAAGCCGTTCAATAATCTGTTCCAAAGTCGGACTGACTTTGATTTCTTCTTTAACGATTGGTTCGTATTTTACACCACAAATTTTATAACGGTCATCACTTGTAAGTTCTGTTTCAAGTTGTTTTATATGAATTTGACGTTGCTTATCGTACAGTTCTTTTTCTTGTTTATACAAAATTAACTGAACATTATTGGACAAATTATAGATAAAGTCAAAATCTTTTGAACCGTTAAAACTATAAAAAACAATAGGTTTAGTGTATGTTTCGCCATTCTTAATGAGTTTTTTAAGGTCTTTCTGCGTGATAAATTGGCAATTTTTATTTCTATTTGCCTTGAACAATTCAATATCTTCTCTATCAACCACAAATAAAGTCTTATTTATGGTGTCCGATATGACTTCATTGATTTTATTAAGTTTTGGATTGCTTTCTTTTAAATAAAAAAGCAGTTTTCTCAGTGCTTCTTTGGGATTTTTATCTCCAAAATCTTCGTAACCGCCCTCGTTGCGCTCTAATTCTTTATTATTTTTCAGGCGCATCAGCAAATACTCAAACTGTTCTTTTTGGATAGCATTCAGTGCCGATCGAAGAAAATAACCATAACTTTTGATAGGAATTTCGAGCGAAGAAACATATTGCATACATTCTTCAAAATGCTGCATTAAGTTATCCAATATTACATCTTCTATTTGATTTATTTCTACTTTATTACTTTCTTTTGCTTCAAGCAGTTCCACTTCTTCTTTTTGCCAATTCCACAAAGTAAGATTACTAAGCCGTTGTACTTCATTCTCATTTGAAAACACAATCAATTTAAAATTGTATTTTGATTGGTCTTGAATAATTTGAGAAATAGAACTCAAATCTGTATCGCAAACAATGATAGTATCCACAGCAATACCTTTCTTCAATATTTCATCGTAACACACTTCGTATTTTGGTGTTATGTATGCAATACAATCTTCCAATGCTTCAATGGATTTCCGTTCAGTTTGCTCGCCATCTCTCGTATTGGGCAAATAAATTGTCGGAATACAATCTTTGTTTTTCAAATTACTCCACATCGTTTGTCCGGCAATTAGAACAATCTTTTGGGAGAAATGCTGAAAATCGCCACTGTTTATTTCCTTGAAATAGTCTTTAAATTTTGACAAAGTGCTATTTCGTGTGTTTTGCTTAATTTTAGTGAAATTTCGTTTTAGTCTGTCTAAAGTTATAGATGGTATTTGTGTCCCTTTATCATTTTCTTTTTCTAATGTGTAAATCTGTCCATCAACTTTTGTTATCACATAGACATTTTTTCCTTTTTCTCCGCTCCGTTTTAATTTATTACCGACAGAATACTCAGTAATCTCTGCATAATTGGAGAATATTTGTTTTGAAAAATCTTCGTATAATAAATTTAGTATCTCTTTTAAATCATAGTGTTTCGGAAAATTAAAATAAACATTCTTGTCTCTGTAATTAGTCAAAATTGCAGAGGTTGTAAGATAAACTACTTTGTTACAATCTTGTGAGATTGAGCATTTTGTCATCAATGTGTTATAATAATTGTAGTTAAGCATCATATTTTACATAATTTTATGTTGTTTTTTTATTTTTTCATCAGATTATATTTTCTAAATCTATATCATTTCTATATTTCCTAAAACCATCTCTCCCGCCCGAAAAATCCTTCAAACAGCCCACAAGCACCTGCAAATAAATCTATGAATATTAATCTCATGCACCAAATTTTTCTCGCATTAATTTTTACGAAATTAAAATGAAATTATGAATTTTTTGTATTCTCAATTATATTTTGCGTTTGCATCATTAACTTATCAAAATCCGATTGATAACCAACAGAAATAATCGCCTCCAAGTTGTAAAACTTCACTTGATAGTTTTTACCGTCTTCGGCAGTTTGTCGGAATTTCCGACAAACTGAAATTTCATCCAACTCGCCCGAAGCAAAGAGATTTTGCAAATGCTCCACTATGGTTGGGCGGCTTTTCTGAAACAATTCTGCCATTGCCTCCACGCGCAACCACACATTTTCGTCTTCCACGCGCACGGCAATGCCATTCTCGCCGTTTTGCCGAGTGAAAATCAGAAAATCCGCAGTGCTGTTGCGTATTTGAAAGTTTTTGTTGTTATTTTGATTATTCGTATTCATAAATCATTCGTGTAAATTTGTGTGTATTAACTGATAAGGCATTTTTATGTTTTATTTTATTGCGTTTTTTATTTCATTCTCAATCCGGTTCAATTCTTCCAAGTCTGCTTTATCTGCTTGTTCGAGTTCGTATTTTTTGCGTTTTTCGTTGAATTCTTCATACACTTTATCCACATACGCTTCCATTTGTTTGTTGGATACCGAGCCTATTCCTGTGAGCAAATTCCTTTTGTTGTAGGTGATAATGCCGTCCACATTTTCGCACCAAAATTTCATGGTGAGGTCGTTTCTGCCTTTTGCTTGCAGTTCGGCGGTTTCCAAAAAGATTACAACAAGACGATTGAGCGTGTCTATTTCGTCTTCGGAAAGGTAGTTTTTGGCAATGTAAATATCCTGTTTTCTGACAATTTTACCCTTCCATGCCGTAAGAGCCATATTTGCGGCATTGGCATCGGCACGAGACACTATAAGTTCGGCGGCCGTTTTGCCTGTGGCGGCAAAGAGGAGTTTGTTTTGTGTTTCGGCAAAAAACATCTGCGTTGCTTTGTCGGTAGCATCATAATCGCTCGAAAGGGCAAACAAATCACGCACTTTTTGATAAAAGCGTTTTTCGGAAGCTCGAATATCTCGAATCCGTTCAAGCAATTCGTCATAATAGTCAGGTCTGCCATCGGGATTTTTGAGCCGCTCATCGTCCATAACAAAGCCTTTTTGCATATATTCTTTGAGTACCGTATTTGCCCAGCGGCGAAACTGCACGCCACGCTTACTGCGCACCCTGAATGCTACGGCAATAATCATCTCCAAACTGTAAAATGTTACATTATATTGTTTGCCGTCGGCGGCAGTTGTTAAGTAATTCTTAATAACTGAATTTGCATTTAGTTCATTATCTTCCAATATATTAGATATGTGCATACTAATATTTGGCACAGAGGTGTCAAAAAGTTCAGCCATGAGTTGTTGGCTGAGCCAAACCGAACCATCGTTGGCAAAAAGTTTTACCGAATTTTTGCCGTCATCGGTATTGTAGATAATTATTTTATTGGTGTTCATAGTGTTTGTGTTACTTTATTTTTTCAATCAGAAAAATTATTCCTTGCAAACATAGCAATAATTACCGAACTGTGTGCCAGTGTATCACAGCGAAAGCGTAAAAATCTATTATATAAACTCGTATGATTAGTATTCGTTTTTTCGGCGTTTTTAAGGAACGTGCTTCGCTTTATCGTTTATTCGTGTTAATCCGCCCGATTTACAAGGAAAAGCAATTGATATAGTCTTTTTTAAACAAAATATTAGCTTAAATACTCTCATTTACATATCATTACACAGCAACAAAACATTTCGACTTTTCTTTTCATATATCCGGATATTATTGTATTTTTGTTTCCCGTTCGGTGCTTGCTTGTGGTAAGTAACCGGAGTTCGTTTTTGGCGAACAAACAAAGTAACAACCAAAATAACACAAACCGATAGATGAAAATTATTAGTGAATCATTGACAATCAACCATGTAGAAGCTATTGTGTTTAACAATGAAAAACTTGAGTTAGACGAAGAGGTATTATCAAATGTACAAGCAGGTTTTGATTTCCTTAAAACATTTTCGGAAGAAAAACTCATTTACGGTATCAATACCGGTTTTGGACCCATGGCTCAGTATCGCGTAAGCGATGAATACCGCACGCAGCTGCAATATAATCTTATTCGCAGTCATGCCACAGGCACAGGCAATTTGCTGCCGCCAATGTACGTAAAATCTATTATGCTCACCCGTTTAGGTACATTTCTGCGCGGTTATTCGGGCATACACCCCGAAATTATTGAATTACTCACTAAGTTTATCAACAACAATATTACCCCATTGATTTTTGAACATGGTAGTGTGGGAGCAAGCGGCGATTTGGTGCAATTGGCGCACCTTGCGTTGTGTTTAATAGGCGAAGGCGAGGTGCTTTACAAAGGTGAACGCCGACCTACTGCCGAAGTGATGAATGAATTGGGTTTGAAACCAATTACGATGCACATTCGCGAAGGTTTGTCGCTGGCAAACGGAACTTCGGCAATGACTGGAATAGGTTTGATAAACGTAATTTATGCAAAAAAACTGTTGAATTGGGCAATCATTGCTTCGTGTATGGTGAACGAAATAACCGCTTCGTTCGATGATTATTTTTCAGTGGAACTCAATCGTACCAAACTACACAAAGGACAACAAAAAATTGCCGAAAAAATGCGCGAAACCCTCGACGGAACGCAGCGCATACGCCACCGACATGATTATTTTTACAAAAAACTCATTCAAGAGGAATATATTAAAGACAAAGTACAGGAATACTATTCTTTCCGTTGCGTTCCGCAGATTTTAGGTCCTATTTTGGAAGAAATTGAAAATGCCGAAATGGTGCTTGTCAATGAATTAAATTCGGCAAGCGACAACCCTATTGTGGACAGAGAAACCCGTAGCGTATATCACGGCGGTAATTTCCACGGCGATTATATTGCATTTGAAATGGATAAACTCAAAATTGCAATCACAAAACTTACCATGTTGGTGGAACGACAAATGAATTATTTGTTTCACGACCGCATCAACAATATTCTTCCTCCCTTTGCCAATCTTGGCGTAAAAGGCTTGAACTATGGTTTGCAAGCGGCGCAATTTACCGCAACGTCTACCACCGCCGAATGTCAAACGCTTTCTAACCCCATGTACATTCACAGCATTCCAAATAATAATGATAATCAAGATATTGTGAGCATGGGAACGAATGCGGCGCAAATTACCAAAACAATTATCGAAAACTCTTTCCAAGTAATGAGTATTCATTTTATGGCTATTGTGCAATCGGTTGATTATTTGAAAATACAAGACGAACTTTCGCCGAAAGGCAAAAAAGTGTATGATGAAAT
>JAISIO010000138.1 GCA_031262005.1 Bacteroidales bacterium | reverse complement strand
CCGCCTTTAAAAAACTCGTGCGAGAATGCATTTGCCGGAAAATCGAATTTTGAACGGAAGGAAATTTTTACCAAATTGTCGTATTCGGTGAAAAGGGCGCAAAATACCACATCTTTTATAGAGAGCGGCATATTCACAAAACCTTCGCTATCGCCCACTTGAAAATTAAAGCGTTTTTGATTTTCTTTGGTAATGTACATATACGCCGTGTGATATTCGGGAAGGTACACAAACTGGTCTTTCAGCATAGTACCCAAAAGTTTCATTCTGTCGAATGAAAACACGTTGAACAATTGGTCGTGAATAGCGGTTTTATTAATATTGTAGCCAAGCAAATCAGCTACCACATGGTACACTTCGGGACGAGAAGAACTATGTGAAAAATTGCCGGTATCGGTAATGATGCCCACATACAACGCTTCGGCAATTTCGGTTGTTATGTATTTTTCGTAGCCGCAGCCTTGTATGGTGCTGTACACCAGTTCGCAGGTTGAACTGCTTTTGACATTGCTAATCATCACACTAAAACAATCGGCGGGATTGGGGTGGTGGTCTATCAAAAGGAGCGGTTTACTGGTTTGCTGTACCAATGTGCCAAGTTCTTCAACTCGTGAAAATGTGTTAAAATCCAAACAAAAGAATACATCGCTTTGCGCTATCCATTCTGTAGCTTCCGCTTTGTTTTTATCGAAAATAAGCGTATGTGTTTTATAGCCCTGCAACCACTGTAAATATTCGGGGCAATTATTTGGAATAATCACACGAACCTGTTTTCCCAATTGCAAAAGAACATTGCACCATGCAAGCGACGAACCCATAGCATCGCCGTCGGGATTGCTGTGGGTGAGTATGCAAATTGTGTTACAATCGGCTACCTGTGTGGTTATCTTTGGAAACAAGCCCCCTAAATCCCCCGTAAGGAGGACTTTTTGACCTGTGGTTAGATTATTAAAATTCGATTCCAAATGGTTATTGTTTACTATATTTTTTTCTTAGTTCCTGAAAGGAACAAGCTCCCCCCTCTGGGGGGATTCAGGGGGGCTTGGCTTATTTCCGTCCTTTCTGCAATTTTTGTTGTTCTTTCATCATTTCGTCAAGGCGAGTTTGAAAGCGCGATTTCTTTTTCGGTGTTTTTTTATGTGCTTCTATTTTTGCAAGAATTTTTTTGTCGTCCACCGTTTTGCGAATAATGAATGTTTGCAACAGCGTGATAACGTTGGCAAGGAAATAATAGTAGCTCAATCCCGAAGAATAGTTGTTGAACCAGAAAACCATCATAATAGACATTATCCACATCATCACTTTCATATTCGGCATACCGGGAGTTGGTGTCATTGAACTTGTATTCAATTGATTAACCAAAATCATAGATGCTGCCATAAGCAGAGTGAACAAACTGATGTGATTTCCGTAAATTGAAGTGATAAGCGGAATATTGGTAGTCCATGAAACTATGGCATCGTAGGTTGAAAGGTCGTCAGCCCACAAGAA
Organism: Bacteroidales bacterium; assembly: GCA_031262005.1. Taxonomy (GTDB): domain Bacteria; phylum Bacteroidota; class Bacteroidia; order Bacteroidales; family UBA1715; genus WQTX01. The sequence continues at coordinate 7,612 of JAISIO010000138.1, read as the reverse complement.
ACTTTGCTGGCGCAATTCAATAGAAGCGGGGAAGAAACGGAACATGGCAATCAAAATAGGAAACTGAATAAGCAGCGGCAAACAGCCTCCCATAGGATTTACGCCGGCTTTGCGGTAGAGTTCCATAGTTGCTTGTTGGCGTTTCATAGCATCGGCTTTGTCGGCGTGTCGGGCATTAATTTCATCTATTTGCGGTTTGAGCACTCGCATACGAGCCGTAGAAAGGTAGGATTTGAATGTGAGCGGGAACAATACCAATTTCAAAATAATGGTAAGCAACAGAATAATAAGTCCGAAATTTGAAATAAAACTGTGTAACCAATTGAAAATAGGAATAATAGCAAATCGAGTGATGAAGCCGAACCAACCTAAATCAAGAATTTCTTCCAATTCTTGGTTTTGCGCTTTTAGAGTAGGGTAGTGGTTCGGACCAAAGTAAAATTTAATGTCGTTTGTTTCTTTTTTCGGTAAAAATACATTTGCAGTGAACACTTTCAAAGCACTGTCGCTTTTGGGCAGAGAGATTGATTCTACGCTACCGCCGCGTTCAAACGAATCGTGAGCAATAATAATTGATGAAAAGAAATGTTGTTTAAATCCTAACCAATGTACTTTTCCGGTAAGGTCTTGTCCTTCGGCTTCTTCTTTGCGAGGGTCGGTTTGTTCCACATCGTCTTGGTAATATTTCCAAATAATATTGGTGTATTGTTTTTCCAAATCTTTCGATTTTTCGGCATTGAGAATGTAACTTTTCCATTGCAATTGATAGCGCGAATCGCGAATATGACGGCTCATATTCGGAGTATTTACCTGCACATCTACCATGTATGAATTCGGATAGAGTTTGTACACAAATTCAATGTACGAAAAGTCGTCTACCGAAAGTCGGTAACTAATAGTTTGTGTAGAATCGCTGTCGATTTTTACATCACTTGCTTTGAAATACAATTCATCGGTTGATTTGCCTATTTCGCTCAATAAAAATCCGAATTCAGTACTGTCGCCCGACATCAGTTGCAGCGGCGCACCGTGATAGGTTTGGAATTTATCTAACAATACTTTGTATGGCTTTCCACCTTTGTTGCTTAGTTGCAGGGTTATAAGTCCGTTTGAAAGCGAGGTAATAGTTTCTTCACCTTTGGCTGCTGCCGCATATACGCCAAAATCCCGTTTAATTTGTTCGGTAATTACCGAATCGTTGGCAGATATTGCTTGTTGTAGACTGTCAATTTGTGCTGCTCGCTTAATTTCTTCTTCTTGCAAGGAGCGTTGTTTGTTAAATTCTACTAAATCTAAAGAATCTCTTACTTGGCGTTGACGTAACAGTTCTTCTTCCGAAGGTTTTGTTAGGTAAAAATAGCCAATCACCAAAACACCGATAAGTAACGAGCCTAAAATTGCATTTCTGTCCATACGTTCTATTTAAAATCCGGCGCAAAAGTACGAATTAATTGTCTTTGAACAGCACTTTTTGTCAGATTTTTAGGGCGAACACACGAAAATCAACTAATTCACAACAATCAAATAACTAATAACCTGAGTTCGGGATAAGCCCGTGGCTTGAAAAGCCATATTTTCATAACCACAGGTAAGCAAAAGCGTAACCTGTGGAGGGAAATATAGAACAAACGCTGCCTGAAAGGCAGAACAACTTACAAACGGCTTATATGTTCTGCCTTTCAGGCAGCGTTATTTAGGGCATTTTACCTTAGGTCGTTGACCGTAAGATTATGAAAATTAAGCCCATTCGGGCTATTTTTTATATTATCGTCTCCAAAGCTCAGGTTGTTACATCTGCGTGCAAGAAAAATATTGAAATTACCGGAATCGAAATCTCGTGTATTGTTGTAGCATTTTGAAAATCAATGTTTAGATGATTTGCAACTTTGCAAATTTCAATAACATTTTTTTCTCTCCACCTACTTGAAAATCAATTACCGCAACATCGCTTTGTAATTCTTTTATGTAACCTCTGCCGAAGGTTTGATGCACAACCGTTTGTCCAGCGCATAAATCGCTTGGATTACTCGGAGTAAAAGTACTTGGAATAACTGGTTTGCTTGAATTTTGCGGTTTTTTGAAACCGGTAAATTGCGGTTTTGAAAATGATGAATTGCTGAATTTTTCACTAAAAGAACTGCCATACGAAGCACCGCCGCGAGAAAAACCTGCAAAGGTTGAACGTTGTTCCTGTGCCAAAAATGCGGGATTGATTTCTTGCAAAAACCTACTTGGAGCAGCGGCTGTAATTGAGCCATGTATTCGGCGTGAATTGGCGTATGATACCGAAACGCTTTGTTTGGCACGAGTAAGCGCAACGTAAAACAAACGTCGTTCTTCCTCTACATTATTCGGCGACGGTGCGCCAAACATATTCGATGGGAATAAATTTTCTTCCAATCCAACAATAAAACAATGTGAAAATTCTAACCCTTTTGCCGAGTGAACGGTCATCAGGGTAACTTTGTTATTGCTATCGGTATTTTCGGTATCCATATCGGTAAGCAAGGCAACTTTTTCCAAATAACCGGGCAAATACGGCGCATCGGCATTTTCGTCGGCTTCCACAAAATCTTTTATGCCGTTGAGCAATTCCTCTACGTTTGCCAAACGATTGACACCTTCAATGCTGTCGTCAGCCTCCAAGTCTTTTTGTATGCCGGTTTGAGTGAAAATTCGGTGTGCCAAAGCGTATGCATCTGCCACAAGCAAATCGGCTGAAAACGACTGTAACAATTCACGGAACTGCACAATTTTGGCAATAGTTCCTTTATTAAAAACATCGTTTGCCAACTCTATGTTCAAGAACACTTCCCATAGCGAGAGACTATTGCGTTCTGCCAGAGTTTGGATTTTCTCCATTGTAGTAGCACCAATTCCTTTGCTCGGATACGCCACACAGCGTGCGAATGCTTCATTGTCTTTCGGATTGACCGAAATTCGCACGTATGCCAACATATCACGTATTTCCTTGCGTTGAAAAAACGATGTGCCGCCATACACCCTGCACGGGATTGAAAGTTTGTTCAACATTTCTTCCATAATACGTGATTGAGCATTGGTACGGTACAGAATTGCTATGTCGCTGTAATTCACGCCCGTATCGGCGAGTTTTTTGATCGCTCGGCTTACCATCACGCCTTCTTCAATATCGGTATCGGCATTCAGAACTTGTATTTTTTCGCCGTCGCTTTGTTCTGAGAATGTTTTTTTGGGAATTTGGTTTTTATTTTTTGCAATTATCGAATTTGCTGCCTCCACAATAGTGGGCGTTGAACGATAATTTTGTTCAAGTTTGAATATTTTATAATTCGGATAATCTCTACTGAAATTCAGAATATTTTCGATTTTTGCCCCGCGAAACGAATAAATACTTTGTGCATCGTCGCCTACTACACAAATATTATTTTCAGGCAAAGCAAGTTTTTTTACAATCAAATTCTGCGAAGTATTGGTATCTTGAAACTCATCGACTAAAATGTAGGTAAAACGCTCTTGATATTTTACCAACACATCGGGATTGTCGCGGAATAAAATATTGGTATAGAGCAATAAATCGTCGAAATCCATGGCATTTGCTTGTCGGCAACGAGCTACGTAACGCTGATAAATTTCTCCAGCTTGTGGCACTCGTTGCATCAAATCGTGTTTGTGAAAATCGGTGTTTTGCAAGTAAGCCTGCGGTGTTATCAAATTATTTTTGGCGTTTGAAATTCTGTTGAGAATAGCATTGGGTTTGTAATTGTCTTTATCCAAATTCATTTCGGCTATGATTTTTCCAATCAAACTTTTGCTATCGGCAGTGTCGTAAATTGTGTAATTAGCATCAAAACCCAAATATTGAGCCTCAACGCGCAAAATTTTCCCAAAAATAGAGTGAAATGTTCCCATCCATAAATCACGCGCCGCATCGCCGCCCACAAGTTTTTCAATCCGTTCTTTCATTTCGCGGGCTGCTTTATTGGTAAACGTGAGTGCCAAAATGCGCCACGAAGGCACACCCTGTTGCAGCAAATAGGCAATGCGGTGTGTGAGCACTTTTGTTTTTCCGGCACCGGCACCGGCAATTACCAGCACTGGACCGTTTGTATTTTCTACTGCTTGGCGTTGTGCGGGGTTTAGGTCTTGGAAGAGAGGGTTCATGTTAGTTGCAATGTGTCGTTTTCCCACTGTATTGGGTTGTTTATAATGTAATTTTTTATTCTGTTGTATTCCTGCGGATTACGAATAATATGGTCGTGGTAATTTGGTTGAAAAAACGAATTCTGTTTGTTGTATTTTTGATACGAACGGTCGTGCGTATCAAAAATATCGGGAAATCCATACAAATCAATCCAATCATCAATTTTTGAATTTACGGCAGATTTGAATCCTGCCACAAACGATGATAATGATTTTGGTTTACGAATGGGTATATTGCGGGTGATTTGGGGTTGGTTGTATATTTTTTCGTTGTTGGTTTTGTCCTGTTGTTGTGATTGTTGCGGTGGTGGTTGTAGAGACGCACGGCCGTGCGTCTCTACGGGTACGGATACGTTGTTCCCAATAATCCCATTGTTGGAAATAAATGCGTTATCATTATCAATCGGATACGAACGACCGTTCGTATCAACGTTCAAACCGTTCGTATCAATATTTAAAACCACAATGGCGTGTAAATGATTGGGCATAATTATATATTCATCTAAAAACAATTCTTTGCGAATTTGAAATGATTTATGCCATTCTTCATCGACAATTTTTCCGAAATCCGATAAAATCATTTTTCCATCACGAATATTTCCTAATATGTAGTCTCTATGTTGTGTTACGAATGTAATGAAATAAATTCCATTGCCGGAATAATCCCAATGCGGCATTCTGTGCGATTGTATTCGATATTTGTTCTTGAATTTATTTTCATTCATGATTTTTGTTTCCTTAAAGAAGGTTTTATAGAGAAAATCTCTCAATCAACAAATCAAACAACGCATTCAATTCATTATCAACAATCTGAAATTCGACGTTTTCTTTATACCATGCAGCAATTTCGTGAACGCCTTGTTCAAAAGGAATTTTGCAATTGAAATCGGGTACGAATGATTTTATTTTTGAATTATCAAAAATCATACTGTGTGCTTTGTCGCCAAGCAAACTATCGCCTATGCGTTGGTTATAGTGTGCAATCACGGTTGATGGCACATACACCACTTGCGGTGTAACGCCAAATGCCTCGCCCAAAAGTTCATAAATTTTATTCCATGAAAGATATTCGTCGGAGGTTATGTGAAATGCTTCGCCAATGCTTTTTTCGTTTCCGCACAAGCCAATTAAACCTTTTGCAAAATCTGAGTGATGCGTGAGCGTCCACAGTGAAGTCCCGTCGCCATGAATTACAATAGGTTTTCCGTGCAGCATACGGTCAATCACGGTGTAGCCGCCTTCTACGGGCAGCAATGTTTTGTCGTAGGTATGCGATGGTCGCACTATTGTTGCCGGAAAACCATTATTTTTCCACGCATCAAGCAATATATCTTCGCAGGCAATTTTATTGCGTGAATATTCCCACACAGGATTTTCAAGCGGAGTTTGTTCCGTAACTGGCAGGTGCTGCGGTGGCGTTTGGTATGCCGAAGCTGAGCTGATAAAAATATATTGTTTGGTTTTTTTCCTAAAAAGTGCAATGTTTTGCTCGATATGTTCGGGAACAAAGGAAATAAAATCGACCACCACATCGAAACTATGTGGAGCTATAACTTCTGAAACTTCTTGTGTGTTCCGAATGTCGGCACGTAATTCGTGCGCACCGCCTATAGGTCGTATACGTTTGGAATTACCCCGATTAAGTACGTACAAGTCATATCCACGTGCGAGCGCAAGCTCATAACACGCAGAACTAATAATGCCGGTGCCGCCTATGAAGAGGAGTTTCATTGTTTTAGTATTTAGTACAAAGTATTTAGTACAAAGTATTTAGTACAGAGTTGGTACTAATTACTTTGTACTAAATACTATTTCGCATACATTTTCTCACGAGCCGCTTTTACCTTTTCGTCCGAAATATAATCGTCATAATCCATACGTTTGTCAATTATGCCGTTTGGCGTAAATTCAATTACACGGTTACACACGGTTTGTATAAATTCGTGGTCGTGCGAAGTCATAAGCACAATGCCTTGAAAATTGATGAGCGCATTATTGAATGCCTGAATTGATTCAAGGTCTAAATGGTTTGTGGGCGAATCGAGAATAAGTACATTGGCATCTTTGAGCATCATGCGTGAAATCATGCAACGCATTTTTTCACCACCCGAAAGCACACTGGATTTTTTATAAATTTCTTCGCCCGAAAATAACATTCTGCCCAAAAATCCGCGTAAAAACGATTCGAGTGTGTCATCGGAAAATTGTCCTAACCAATCTACTAAATTCAAATCGGAATTAAAAAACGATGAATTATCAAGCGGTAGATATGCCGAAGTAATGGTAGAACCCCAATCGAATTGTCCACCATCGGCTTTTTTGTTGCCGGTAATGATTTCAAAAAATGCAGTCATAGCACGTGGGTCTTTTGAAAGGAATACCACTTTGTCGTCTTTTTCTATGGTAATGTCCACGTCTTTGAACAATATGGTGCCTTCAATAGATGCTTTCAAACCACGTACTTCCAAAATTTTATTTCCTACATCGCGCGAAGGTTTAAAAATAATACCGGGATATTTTCTTGTAGAAGGCATAATTTCTTCTACATTCAATTTTTCGAGCATTTTTTTACGGCTGGTAGTTTGTTTCGATTTTGCTACATTGGCACTGAAACGAGCAATAAATTCCAGCAATTCTTTACGTTTTTCTTCGGCTTTTTTGTTCTGTTGCTGTTGCTGGCGCAGAGCTAACTGGCTACTTTCGTACCAAAACGAATAGTTTCCGGCAAATAGTTGAATTTTACCAAAATCAATATCAACCGTATGAGTACATACAGCATCAAGAAAGTGGCGGTCGTGCGAAACTACAAGCACTGTTTTATCGAAATTCGAGAGAAAATTTTCGAGCCACATCACGGTTTCCACGTCCAAATCGTTGGTAGGCTCATCTAAAAGCAAGTTGTCGGGCGAACCGAAAAGAGCTTGTGCAAGCATTACACGCACTTTTTCGTTACCGCTCAATTCGTTCATTAATTTATAATGTTTGTCTTCCGAAATTCCCAAACCACTCAAAAGGTTTGCCGCATCGCTTTCGGCATTCCAACCATCCATTTCGGCAAATTTTTCTTCCAATTCGGCAGCTTTCACACCGTCTTCGTCGGTAAAATCTTCTTTGGCATAGAGTGCATTTTTTTCGTTCATTATGCTCCACAATTCTTTGTAACCCATAAGCACGGTATCCAGCACGGTGTTTTCATCGTATTCAAAGTGATTTTGTTTAAGCACACTCATTCGTTCGCCCGACTCCAAACTTACATTGCCACGGGTAGAATCAATTTCTCCTGAGATAATTTTTAGAAATGTAGATTTTCCTGCACCATTTGCGCCAATTACTCCATAAATATTGCCTGGTACAAATTTTAAATTAACATCTTGAAATAGTGTGCGTTTGCCAAATTGAATGGCTAAATTTGAAACTGTAATCATTTTTT
>JAISIO010000051.1 GCA_031262005.1 Bacteroidales bacterium | reverse complement strand
CTTTTAGCTTTCAACACTTCAAATATGGCGGGCAGAATGGAGATAAATATAATAAGTATTGCAACCTTTTCTATATTATGTTCAACCCATTCCACTGTTCCCAAAAGCGCACCTGCGGTCAGAAAAAGAACGACCCATGCAATGCCGCCAATCACATTGAACGAGAAAAAATGTTTATACGTCATTCGGCTCATGCCTGCTACAAACGGTGCAAACGTGCGCACAATGGGAACAAAACGAGCCAATATGATGGTTTTTCCACCGTGTTTTTCGTAAAATTCGTTTGTTTTTTTCAAATATTCCTGCTTGAATATTTTGGAATCGGGATTACTGAATAGTTTCTCGCCAAAAAATCGCCCGATGGTGTAATTGAGCGCATCGCCCAATATTGCCGCAACAATTAAAATAGCCGCAAGCCAATATATGTGTAGCGAATTTTCGGGATTGATAGCAATAGTGCCGGCTATAAACAGGAGCGAATCGCCGGGTAAAAACGGCGTTACCACCAAACCTGTTTCGCAAAAAATAATTACAAATAAGAAGGCATACAACCATGTGCCATACTCCGAAACAAAGTAATGCAACGTTCCATTCGTATCACTCAATAGCTGAATAAAAAAAGTCCAACCTTGCTGTATTAAATCTATCATATCTTGGTTTTTTTAGTGATTTTTCAATATGTATTACCCAAGTGCAACGCTATTAATATTCAAACGTTCCGAATTCCGAGGTAATTACCAATTCTTTTGTATTATTCGCTTCCACTCTTCCCACAATTTGCGCATCAATATTGAAGGATTTTGCAATAGCAATCACTTGTTCGGCGTGTTCGGGAGCAATGTACACTTCCAAGCGGTGCCCCATGTTGAACACTTTGTACATTTCTTTCCAGTCGGTACCCGATTGCTCTTGAATGATTTTGAATAATGGCGGAACCGGAAAAAGATTATCTTTCACAATTCGGAGATTGTCTATAAAATGCAAGATTTTTGTTTGCGCGCCACCCGAGCAATGCACCATTCCGTGAATGTGGGGACGAAGTACGTCTAACAGTTTTTTCACCACCGGAGCGTAGGTCCGCGTTGGCGAAAGCACTAATTTTCCGGCAGTTATGTGTGGCTGTGCTGCGTGCTGCGTTTCTACAAGGTCGGTCAATTGCAATCCTCCGGAATACACCAATTCTTGCGGAACGGCAGCATCGTAACTTTCGGGGTATTTTTCGGTCAAATATTTTGCAAACACATCGTGGCGCGCCGAAGTCAAGCCATTGCTGCCCATGCCGCCGTTGTATTCTTTTTCGTAGCTTGCCTGTCCGAACGATGCCAAACCCACAATTACATCGCCTGCCGTAATATTGGCATTATCTATCACATCTGAGCGTTTCATGCGGCAGGTTACGGTGCTATCCACAATAATGGTGCGCACCAAATCGCCCACATCGGCAGTTTCGCCACCGGTGCTGTGCACTCCAATGCCCATTTCGCGCAATTCTTGCAAAAGTTCATCGGTTCCGTTGATAATAGCCGAAATTACTTCACCCGGAATAAGCAGTTTATTCCGTCCGATAGTAGACGAAACCAGAATATTATCGACTGCGCCCACACACAGCAGGTCGTCAATGTTCATAATCAGCGCATCTTGTGCAATGCCTTTCCAAACAGACACATCGCCCGTTTCGCGCCAATACATATACGCCAACGACGATTTTGTGCCAGCACCGTCGGCGTGCATTATGTTGCAATAATCGGCATCGCCACCCAAAATATCGGGAATTATTTTACAAAATGCTTTGGGGTACAGTCCTTTGTCAATGTTTTTTATGGCATTGTGCACATCTTCTTTTCCGGCAGAAACACCGCGTGCATTGTATCGTTGGTCGCTCATATTGTTATATTTGATATAATTTCAAATTTGGAATACATCGAAAATCTTTTGTATTTAATTCAGAACGGATAAATTCATTTTTCTTGAAAATTTCAATAAAAATATTTGTATCACAGAGCACTAAATTATTCATTCTTCAATCCCCCAAGCTTGTTTTTTCAATGTTTTAGCATCAATTTCTCTATCAGCCCACATACCAAAAACATCTGCAAAAGGATCTTTTTGTTCGGCTATTGTTTTTGAGACCTCTCTTCTGCTTGTATTTTTTATCTCGGCATCAATATTCAGTGCTTGCAGGAACCCTTCAATAGAATGTAATTTTTGCTTACTTACTCTATTTTTTAGTATTATTTCCGTCATAACTCCTCCTATTTCGTTAGCGCAAAAATACATAATAATTTTAGGTTTAATAGTCAAAGCTGAAGATAAATCACGTAATGATCAAACCCGAAGATAAACTGCCCTCAAAATCCGCCTTTCTGAGGAAAAGCGTTGTTTTGCTAAGTAATTGAATTTGAATACCTTGCAAAGATTCAAAAAAAAAAAAAAAAAACTCAAAAACATTGACTTCTAATGTTTTATAGACTACTTTTGTAGAATTACTAATCTAAAAAAAGTTCTTATTTATGAAAAAATTTACAATTTTATTACATCTGGTGTTTGTAGCAAGCATGGGATTTGCACAAGTGAAAGTAGCAAGCAATGGGTATGTAGGAATAGGAGGCGATCCTTCAACACACCATGCCTCAAAACTTAAAATTGGCGATATTTGGACATTTTATGACGGTGGGTACGATAAAGAAATTTGCCGTAACACTCGTTTTTATAATGGATATTATCGTCTACAAACAGGTGCTGCGAGTTTAATGAGTTTTGCCGGTAACGGTGATATACTATTTAGAACAGCACCTTCGGGAACGGCAGGAAGTGCGATTACTAATTGGAACAGCGTGGTGATAAAAAATAATGGAAATTTCGGAATCGGGACAACCAATCCACTTCAAAAATTACATGTAGAGGGAAAAGTAATTTTCTCGGGATTTTCGGGAACTTGGGACGATATTAACATTGATTGGAATAATCAATATAGCGCAACCCAACTATATTGCAGCACTTATAATTTTACGATTGGAACAAGTACATATGCGGTGGGAGATGGTTATTTTCGATACCTTTATTCTCCTTCGGACGAGCGTTTGAAAGAAAATATACGACAAATACCGTCACCACTTGAAAAATTGATGCTCGTGAATGGAAAAATGTATAGTTATATTGACAATACAAAAGATTTGCAAATAACATCAAAAAGGGAAACCGTAAGCAAACCAACTTTTGGATTTGTTGCACAAGAATTGGAAAAAATATTTCCCGAATTGGTTAAAGCACCCGATGAAGCAGACGAGTATTATAATGTGAATTACATTGCTATGATACCTATTTTGGTTGAGGCAATAAAAGAGCAACAAAAAATGATAGTTACTTTACAAGAAAAACTTGAAAGTAAAGAAACAATTAATATTCTAAAATCAGGAGAAATCCCTGCAATCCAAGAAATGCGCCTTTCCAATAATGCTAAAATAGAAACACTAACACTTTACCAAAACGCACCCAATCCGTTTAATGAACGTACAACGGTTACATGCTATGTGCCACAGCACATTCAACAAGTGCAACTATGTGTTTACAATATGCAAGGTATGCAAGTGCAATGTATAACCATTACCGAACGAGGCACTGTTGCTATTGAAATAGAAGCAGGCGCACTTTCGGCTGGTATTTATAGCTATGTATTGCTTGCCGATGGTGCAGCAAGTGAAACTAAACAAATGATATTGACTAAATAAGGAGGTGGATTATGAAAACGAAAATTTTAATTTTATTGCTTGCGGTTTTTGCGACTTTACAGGCGAATGCACAAACAACGAATACAATTGTGAATGAAAATAGTGCGTGGAGTACGGCAATTCTTATTAACACAGAAGATGGAGGTTATAGAACAGATTATTGTTTCTTCGATGGTGATTCTGTTTTTAATGAAAAAACGTATAAAAAACTTTTTTGTTACCGAGATAAAGAACATTCGGAACGTTTTTTTGAAGGTTTAATGCGAGAAGAAAACCAAAAAACATATTTTTTCCCATCGTACTGGGATGACAATAGAGAAGAAATCCTTTTATATGACTTTTCGTTGAAACAAGGAGATGTGTTTGAAATTCCGGTGGGAGTATCCCTATTTCCTACACCAGAAATAGATATGGAAACCGTATATGTTATACAGAGTGATTCTGTTTTGGTAAACAATCAGTTTAAAAAACGTTTGATTTTTAAAACAAAATGGGGGAGGCAGGAAACATTTGTAGAAAATATTGGATGGCTCTACTCTGGATTATATCCTGTTAGGGGTTCAGCTTCTGTATTATTATGTTTCTCTCAAAACAATGAATTAGTTTATAAAAATCCTGATATATCAGAATGTTATTATGCAACTTCTGCACAAACAATACAAGCTGATAATTGCACGGTGTTTCCGAATCCGGTTAGTGATATATTGCATATATCTTGCGTGAATAACGCAATAGTGCGAATCGAAATTTTGGATAATACAGGGCGACAAGTGTACAGTAAAACGTATAGAGACACTATTGATGTAAGTTCTTTTACAAAAGGTGTGTATCTGCTTAAACTGTATGATGCGAATGAACAAATTTCCGAGTTTACATTTATGAAAAAGTGAGAATTATGAAACAAATTTTAATTATATGGAATATTCTATTGTTGAGCCACATGGCAACATTTTCACAAACGCCCTATAATATTGTAATAAATGTACCAAAAAATCCCACAACCGAAATGGCGTTTAATTGGTTCACAACATTGAACACAACAAACGAACAGGTACAAATAGTGATAGGAGCAACTACAAATCCAAATTCATTCACAACGCCATTTAAAACTGCAAATGCAACTACCAATCAAAATGTGCATAAAGCTGTTGTTGCTGATTTATCGCCCAATACGACCTATTCGTTTCGAGTGGGGAAAACAAATTTATGGTCGACTATTGCTACATTTACAACAGCTCCGGCACCTGAAAACAAAGTACCTTTTTCATTTATCTATGTAACCGATGCACATGCCGAAGAAAATCTTCAACCACAAACCAATGCCGCAAATATAATAAATCCGAATGCGAGTTTTTGGATGCATTGTGGCGACGTGGGTCGAGATGAAAGTTCGGCTGAGACTGTAATGTTAGAGCGTTGGAAAAAATTCTTTGAATTTCAACCTAATCAGATTCAAAAAAAGCCTTTAGCTCCGGTAATGGGCAATCACGATGTGATACACAATAATTTTTTTCACAAACACTTTAACGTGCAGAATGAATCGTTTGACACTACCGGTAGCACCTATAGCTTTATTTATGGCGATGCTCAATTCTTTGCTATCAATACCCAACGATGTCATCGTCGTGAAGCATCGTTAGACTCTGTTTATTTCAATAACTTAAAAACGTGGATGGAAACCGAAATTATGGCACACCCCAATATCAAATGGCGTATTGTATACTATCATATACCTACATACACAAGTAAGATTTCCGGTGTTCACAATTCTAATATAGCTGATTTATTCGATGAATTAAATATAGATTTGGCATTGCAAGGGCATACACATGTGCACGATGTAATGGGACCAATAAAAGACAGAAATGTAGTACAGGAAGCTATAAAATACGTTACTTCTACTACTGCTACCGTCAACTCAAATGGAAAATCAGGAGGGATTTTCAATGTGCAGCAAGGTACAATGTATTTTACCAATGGTGCTTTTGGTTTAAAATGGATGCCACTGAGCGCTACAGCTACAGCAGCGACTAATACTGATCATATTACAGGAAAATGGGCTGCTAATGTAAAAATGGGGAATGGTATTGTTGGTTTCGCTTTCAGTAACATATCGGTTTCTTCCGATAATATTACTATTACTACGTACAAAGCAAACAATGGAGTTAGTGAGTTTCTCGATGAAATCAAAATAGTAAAGGAGTGTATACCGTCGCTTACTACTCCCAGTACAACAATCGGCACACAAACATGGAATATAGCCCAAGATAAGTCGGGCAATATTACCATACAAAACGGCATAACACTCACGGTAACTGCGAATATAACAGCGTTGGATTGCAGCGTAATAACCATTCAAAACGGTGGGCAACTTGTTGTAAACGGTGGTACTCTTGATGGTTTTACCGTTGTTGCGCAAAGCGGTAGTGCCTGCACTATACAAAACAATGGAAAAATACTGTTAAAGAACTTTGATGACTTTGATATACAATTAGGAGCTACGCTTAATTTAATTTCCGGCGAAGTTTCTCCCAAATAAAACGCAGATGCAAAACTTAAAATCCGGAGAAATTAAATGATCTAATGGTCAAATTGATATACCGTTACTCCTGAAAATACTGTCAAAATAATAATTCCACAGCCTTAGCAATAGCCGTATCAATTCCCTGCGCATTTTTTCCGCCGGCAGTTGCCATAAACGCTTGTCCGCCACCGTTACCATCAATTTCTTTTGCCGCTTGGCGCACTATGTTCGAGGCGTTCAAGCCTGCATCAACCATTGGTTGGCTCAGTGCTACGGTAATCGAAGGTTTGTCGTTGAGAATAGAGCCAAGAATAAGCGCAAATTTTTTGTCGGCAAATTTTGCACGCAATTGCGTAGCAATGCTTCGCAGCATATCTGCCGGAATATCTGCTCGGCGAGCAATGAGTTTTACACCGTTTTTCTCCTCCGCTTGTTGTACCATTTCGGCAACAATTATTCCAATACGTTCCTGCGTAAATTGCTCAACTTGCTGTTTCAGGGCAGCATCTTCGTCAATAGTTTTTTTAATGGCAGCTATTACATTCGGCGCATTGTTGAACATTTCACGAATTTCGCGCAGTGTGTCTTGTTGCGCATTCAGCATTTCTTCGGCTTTTGCAGCACTCACCGCTTCTATACGGCGCACTCCTGCCGCAATGCTCGATTCGGAAACAATGCGAATAAGTCCTATTTGCCCTGTGGCTTGCGCATGAGTTCCTCCGCAGAGTTCCACCGACGAAGCATATTTTACAACCCGCACCGTGTTGCCGTATTTTTCGCCGAAAAGTGCCATTGCTCCCATTGCTCGGGCATCGGCAATCGGCATTTCACGCATATCTTCCAAAGGAATATTTTGACGCACTTTTTGATTGGCAAGCAATTCTACGGCACGCAATTCTTCGGGTGTTACTTTTTGAAAGTGCGAAAAATCGAAACGCAAATAATCGGCTGTTACCAATGAACCTTTTTGTTCCACGTGTGTGCCGAGCACTTCGCGCAAAGCCTCGTGCAACAAGTGCGTAGCCGTGTGATTATTTTCTATTGCACGGCGGTTTTCCTGATTTACCACAGCGGTAAATGAAGCCTCAACATCGGCAGGAAGTTTTTTGCAAATATGAATGGTTAAGCCGTTTTCCTTTTTTGTGTCTATAATATGTATAGTTTCAGTTTTCGAAACAAGTACACCGCTATCGCCGCTTTGTCCGCCCATTTCGCCGTAAAAAGGCGTTTGATTCAACACAAGTTGATACAATTCTTCTTTCTTTTGCGTTACTTTGCGATATCGAATAATTTTGGCAGTACTCGAAAGTGTGTCATAACCCACAAAATGCGATTCGCCTTCGGCAAGCACCGTCCAGTCGCCCGTTTCTACCGCAGCTGCATTGCGAGCGCGTTCTTTTTGTTTTTGCATTTCGGCATTAAATTCCTCAGTATTGACCGACATACCTTTTTCACGCAAAATCAATTCCGTCAAATCAAGCGGAAATCCGTACGTGTCGTACAACGTAAATGCAACTTCGCCGCTTAATACAATTCCGTTTTGCGGAAGGTTTTTTTCCAACAAACGGATACCCGTTTCGAGTGTACGTAAGAAACTTTCTTCCTCTTCTTTAATTACTTTTTCCACCAACGTTTGTTGCGCTTTCAGTTCGGGGTATGCAGTTCCCATACTTTCTACAAGCGTAGGAATTAATTTGTACATAAACGCCGAATGCTGTCCTAAAAATGTGTAGCCATAACGCACCGCACGGCGCAAAATTCTACGAATAACGTAACCCGCTTTGGCATTCGACGGCAATTGTCCGTCGGTAATAGAAAAGGTAATGGTACGAATGTGGTCGGCAATTACACGCATTGCTATATCTTTCGGTGCATTTTCGCCATATACCGACTGCGAAATTGAGGCAATTTTTTGAATAATAGGCTGAAACACATCGGTATCATAATTCGATTGTTTGCCTTGCACCACCATTGCCAAACGCTCAAAACCCATACCAGTATCAACGTGTTTGGCAGGCAAAAGCTCAAGACTGCCGTTTGCCTTACGGTTGAATTGCATAAATACCAAATTCCAGATTTCAATCACTTGCGGATGATCGTTGTTTACCAATTCCCGTCCCGGTTTTTGAGCTTTTTCTTCGGCAGAACGAATGTCTACGTGAATTTCCGAACAAGGTCCGCAAGGTCCGGTATCGCCCATTTCCCAAAAATTATCTTTTTTATTGCCAAGCAAAATATTCGATTCGGGTACATATTGTTTCCACAATTCAAATGCTTCGCTGTCAAATTCCGTTCCGTCGGTTTTGTCGCCTTCAAACACGGTAACATACAAACAGCTTTTGTCTATTTTCAGTATTTCGGTCAAATATTCCCACGCCCATGCAATTGCTTCTTTTTTGAAATAATCGCCAAAACTCCAGTTGCCCAACATTTCAAACATGGTGTGGTGATA
>JAISIO010000001.1 GCA_031262005.1 Bacteroidales bacterium | reverse complement strand
GCAGGCGAAATTGCAATACGAAATAAGTTTTTTTCTGAAACTTTTCTTTATCTTTGTGAGTTCTTTGACGAAAAACAAATTGTTTCAACAGTCAAAAACACCTTTTCCGATACTACCACAACCGCAGTGCTTGTGGCGTGGATTGAAAATTTTGAGAACACCCGCGAAGTATTCATGGCATTGGTAGAATGCGGAAACGGCACTACGAAATTTTCGGAAAAACAATTAACAGAATTATATAATAACTAAAATAACAACCATGGAGGATTTGATTGTAAAATTAAAAGAAGAAATCATTGAAGTATTGAACCTTGAAGACGTAACGCCTGCCGATATTGACGAAAATGCTGCTCTTTTTGGCGACGGTCTCGGACTGGATTCTATTGATGCTCTGGAACTGATAGTATTGATGGAAAAAAATTACGGAATAAAACTCAAAGACCCTGCAGAAGGAAAAGATATTTTCAAATCGGTAAAAGTATTGGCTGATTATATTGCGGCTCACAGAACAAAATAATGAATAATTACCAATGAATAATTAACAATGAATAACAGCAAACCAAATTGTTCATTGTTGCTTATGAGTTGTTCTTTGAATTTTTATGCAAAACATTGTAATTACCGGAATGGGTATTGTTTCGGCGTTGGGTAACGGCGTGAACGAAACGTTGCAGGCATTACAAACGCACACAAGTGGCGTTGGTGCTTTACGTTACTTACAAACTTCGCACACCGAATTTCCTGTGGGCGAAGTGAAAATGACCAATGAGGAAATGATGAACCTTTTGGGAATTGCCGAAACTGTGCCAACAACCCGCACATCGCTTATGGGAATGCTGGCGTTGAAAGAAACGCTGGAACAAGCACGTTTGAACTCTACGAACCAATTGCGCATTGCCTTTATCAACGGTACTACCGTAGGCGGAATGGACAAAAGCGAACAGTTTTACCTCGATTTTTTGGAAAACAATACGCACAATGAATATATTTCAACCCACGATTGCGGGGCTTGCTCAGAAATGATAGCCGATTATTTCGGCATTTTTTCACAGATTGACACTATTTCCACTGCGTGTAGTTCGGCTGCCAACGCTATTGTGCTTGGTGCCGAGTTATTGAAAAGCGGCAGAGCCGACATTGTTGTTGCCGGTGGTTGCGAATGTATCTCCAAATTCCATTTGAACGGCTTCAACACGTTGATGATACTTGACCGCGAGCCATGTCGTCCGTTCGATGCCACGCGTGCGGGACTGAATTTGGGCGAAGGAGCGGCATACGTTGTGCTGGAGTCCGAAGAGTCGGCGCAAAAACGAGGCGTTACACCGCTGAGCACATTGCTCGGTTACGCCAATACCTGTGATGCGTTTCATCAAACAGCCTCTTCCCCTGAGGGCGAAGGTGCATATTTGGCAATGAAAAAAGCCCTTGAAAATGCAGGACTTACACCCGAACACATTGATTACATAAACGCACACGGCACAGGAACGCAAAACAATGATGCGAGCGAAGGCACGGCAATAGTGCGACTTTTTGGCGAAACGCCGCCTCCGGTTTCCTCCATAAAAGCCTTCACCGGACACACTACCAGTGCAGCAGGAAGCGTAGAAGCGGTAATCTGCAACTTGGCATTGCAGCATAATTTTATTCCCGTCAATTTGAATTTTTCAACACGAATTGCCGAATTGCCGTTTGAACCGTATTATGGTTCACCGTCGCAAATCGCAAGTCGCACATTGCCAATCAAAACAATTCTCAGTAATTCATTCGGATTCGGAGGAAACGATACAAGTTTGATATTTTCAAAACTATAGTCATGAGTGTTTATATAAATTCAATACAACAAATTTCGGCGCAACAGCCACTTTCCGAAGACTGGTTCAACGAACCGATTATGCACACCGAAGCATATAACAGAGCTATTGATGTTGATTATAAACAATATTTGGCACCGAATGTGGCGCGCCGTTTGGGAAAAATTCTCAAACGAGCATTGGTGGTATCGAAAAAAGCTATGGAAGAAAGCGGCGTGGCGCAACCCGAAGCTATTATTACCGGCACCGGCTTGGGTTGTATTGAAAATACCGAAATTTTTCTGGAAAAACTTGTGCGCGAGGGCGAAGAATTACTAAACCCGACGTATTTTATGCAATCAACGCACAATACGATTAGTTCACTTATAGCCATTGACGCAAAATGCCACTCGTATAACAACACCTATGCTCACAGCGGAATTTCGTTTGAATGCGCTTTGCAAGATGCCTTTATTCAGTTGGAAACGGGTAAAATAAAAAATGCTTTGGTAGGAGCGCACGACGAAATGACACCCGTATACTTCGGCATTCTAAAAAAATCGGGGTATTTGGGCAAAGCCAATCAACATTTTGCCGGCGAAACTGCTGTGGCTATGATGCTTTCAACGAAAAAGTCGGAACGGGCGTTGTGTTCAATTGATGGGGTGGAGAAGATGTATACGGGAGGTAAGGAGTTAGAAGGAGTTAGAGGAGTTAAGAAGTTATTGAGTGATGTGGATTATGTAATGATTGGCACCAATGGTGTTGATGAGCACGATGCTGTTTATTTTGATAACTGTGCTCAATTGTTCTCGGGCATTCCGCTTTTGCAATATAAAAATATTTTTGGCGAAGGCTACACCATGCCTGCTTTGGGCGTGTATGCCGCAGCAACTTGTTTGCACAAAGGCGAAATTCCGAACCATTTATTCTTAGGAGAGAAAAACACGAAGAAATTCCGTAAGATTTTATGTTACAATCAATTTGAGGGAAAGAATCATACGTTTGTGCTTTTGTCGAGATAGTTGAGAAGTTAAAGGGAGTTAGAAGAAGTTAAGAAGTTCTCAGGAATATGATATTACAAGATACTTTTTTCACAATACAGAATTGCAGTGCAACGGAAAGGAAAGCCGATTACAGAGTACAATTTAATGCCGAGCATTGTATTTACAAAGCGCATTTCCCCAATAATCCTATTACGCCCGGCGTGTGCTTGGTTCAAATAGCTCGGGAATTATTCAATTTCTGTAATGGTACTGATTTAAGAATTACAACGCTGAAAAATATAAAATTCACCGCTCCAATCAATCCATTAGAATTTCCCGAAGTAGATTTTTTGCTTGAATTTACAAAACAAGAACACTTGTGGCAGGTGAAAGTAGTGGTAAAGGAGCATGAAACAATTTTTGCTAAAATGAGTTTAATATTGTCCACAGATT
>JAISIO010000198.1 GCA_031262005.1 Bacteroidales bacterium | reverse complement strand
GACGAAACCGAATTTTCAAAACTGATGCGCATTCATGCAATCAATCAAAATTATTACGATGAATTGATTGCTCGCCGCGCCGAATATTTGATTTCAAAAGCCGGAAATATCAGTAATAGTGTCATTCTGCAACGCGCAAATACGCCTAAACGCCCCATTGCGCCTATTTGGTCGAGCGTAATTCTCATTGCTCTTATACTGTGTCTTTTTGTTATTGCGCTGCTCACCTTTGTGCGTTATCTATTTTACAACGAAATAATGACGCTTAACGATATTACCAAATTTACCGACGTGCCGGTGAGCGGACTTATTCCAACCACTCCGCATGTAAATAAAATCAAGCGTTTTACCGTTGAGAACAAAACAAATTCTATTATTACCGAAGCATTTCGCACGCTGCGCTCTAACTTGGAATTTATACAACAAACCGACACATACCCCAAAATTATTGCCGTAAGCTCGACCATCCCTGCTGAGGGTAAAACATTTATAGCCATCAACTTAGGCGGTGTTATATCGTTCAACAACAAGCGGGTAATTTTGCTTGATATGGATTTACGCAAACCCAAAGTGCATCTTTCGTTTAAATCCGACAACAAAAAAGGACTGAGCACTATATTGATCGGCGTGGATAATTACAAAGATTGTATTGTAAAAACCGAGCTGGAAAATTTTGATGTTCTCACATCGGGACCAATTCCGCCAAATCCGGCGGAGCTTGCCAATTCCGAACATTTCGATATGCTACTACAAAATTTAAAAACCGAATACGATGTAATTATAATCGACACTCCGCCAATCGGTATAGTTTCCGATGCTATTTTTAGTTTCAAACGCGCTGATTTACCGATTTACGTTACTCGTGCCAATGTGTCGAAACGCAATTTTTTGAACAACGTAAATTATATAAAAAACAATAACAATATTCACAATATTTCAATTGTGCTCAATGCCATTGAAATAATTTCGGCACGCTACGGCTATAATTATCAAGGCTATAGCTACTCGCAATATGGATACGGATACGGATACGGATTTGGCTACGGATATTATTCTTATAATGATGATAAAAAGAAAAAACGGTTTCGATTATTTAGAGAATAGTGAGTAGAGTGTAGAGAATAGCAATATATTTAATCTCTAACCATTAACCACTAATCTCTAATCTCTAACCATTAATCACTAAACTCTAATCACTAATCCCTAATGAACCTCCCCCTATTCCTAATAGCCACATTCTGCATCAGCTGCATTGGTTTTCGATTACTTTCGAGAAACAATTTTTTTGGTTTTTTAAAAAAGAAAAATAATAAAGCTGAACGCTGGGCAAGTCAATCGAAACCAATATTCGGTGGCGTGATTTTTTATGGCACTTTTCTATTTTCCTTTGTGCTTGCATTAGCAATTTTTCGAGAAAATCCATTCCACTCGCATTACATTATACTGTTTGCCTGCGCTACTATTGCATTTCTCGCCGGATTGTTCGACGATATTTATAATGTCAGTCCATTTTTCAAATTTTTGTTTCAATGTTTATGCACTATTATACTTATATCAAGCAATATGCACATTCAAACCTCCGACAATATTTTCATCAATTATGGACTCACGTTTTTGTGGGTGGTTGGTATAATGAATTCTATCAATATGCTCGACAATATGGACGCGATTTCGGGTTCAGTATCTGCAATTATTTGTTTGGCAATGGCGATTGTAGCAGATTATTTCGGCAACACTATTGACTGTCTTATTTTATTGGCGGTAACAGCAAGTCTCACGGCATATCTATTTTGGAATTGGCATCCGTCAAAAATTTACATGGGCGACAATGGTAGCCAGTTCTTGGGAATAGTTCTCGCTATTTTCAGCATTCGTTACATTTGGAATGCATCGGGAACCCACATTGGTTTTAATTACCGTGAAATAGTGCTTATCGGTGCTGTATTTATTATGCCGTTGTGCGACACTGCAACTGTGTTCATCAATAGAATAGCTGCAAAAAAATCACCCTTCGTAGGCGACACCAATCATACTACACATAATTTTGTGTATTGCGGTTTGTCGGAACGGTGGACGGCGGTAGTATTTATTGTTCTTACAGCCATTGGTTGTGGTTTATCTATTTATGGAATTATCACTCAACCGGAGAGTAATTTTTTTATTAGCCTATTAATTGGTGAGATTTCGATTTTCGCCATACTATTTTCAATTTCTCGTGTAGTGAAACGACATAAAACCTCTAAAAAACCATGAAACAGAAAATACTTTTTATTTCACTGGCAGTAAGCAGCATAGCATTTATTTTACTTGCCGCTTTTGCTTCAACTTCACATAGCGAGCAATCCGCACACACTTCCGATAGTCTTGTTCTCTCGGCAAATATGTACATTCCCGAAGAAATATCTATTTTTGGAGAGAACGTACCTCTTGACTATTTTGACGTTGTTGAAAGTTTGGAACGCGAACTTTTGGTCAATGTGTACTATCAATCGCAAACCATACAGTTTTTGAAATATTGCCACCGTTATTTTCCTACAATCGACAGTGTGCTTGCTGCAAACAATATTCATGGCGATTTTAAATACTTGGCATTGGCTGAAAGTGGTTTACGCATAGTAATTTCGCCCAAAGGAGCTGCCGGATTTTGGCAATTTTTGGAAAACACCGGCAAACAATACGGTTTAACTGTAAATGAATATGTAGACCAACGCTATGATTTAATCAAATCAACAGAGGCTGCATGTAAATATTTACACAACGCTCACAAAACTTTCAAATCGTGGACAATGGTGGCAGCATCGTATAATATTGGCGTTTCGGAATTGAAAACACAGGCTAATTTTCAAGATATAGAAAGCTACTACGATTTATATACCAATTCCGAAACAGCCCGCTACGTATTCCGCATTATTGCGCTGAAATTAATTATGGAAAATCCGGAACTCTACGGCTATCACAATGTGGAGCCATTTCCTACAATTCCAACAAAAACTGTAACGGTTGATACCACCATAAGTAATTTGGCAGAATTTGCCCGCAGTCAAGGTTCAAATTATAAAATGTTGAAAACCTTAAATCCTTGGTTGCGCCATAAATCGTTACCTAATCCGCATAAAACGACATATCACATAACGCTGATAGACGACACTCACAGAAAATTACGATAAAAGTACATTATCTCGCAGTTTTCATTTGCGCAAGTTTCTCGGAATTTTCCCGTATCATGTCCTCGTCTATTTTGTAGAAACACAGTGCAACAATAGCGGCAACCGCTCCAATCAAAGGGAAAAGGGCAAAAATAGCCAAAACAGTATGGCGCGTAGCATCGGTCATAGTAACATCGTTGGCTATAAAACCAATTGCACTGAGGGCAAACAAAGGCAAGGTGTTTGCCAGCGTATTTCCCAATTTTTGTGCCATGGTAGCCGAAGAAAATATCAATCCCGTAGCTCGTCTGCCGGTTTTTACTTCGGCATAGTCGGCAACGTCGGCATACATACTCCACATAATGAATCCGGCAGGACCTATAAACAAGGTGAACAAGGTTTG
>JAISIO010000166.1 GCA_031262005.1 Bacteroidales bacterium | reverse complement strand
GTTACGCTTTCTTATTCCTAAAAATAAATCCTTCACCCAAGTGGTCTACTAAAATGTGGCTATCTTTGGTAATAGAGCCACTGAGTATGCGGCGTGAAAGTTCGTTAAGTAATTCTTTTTGAATAATTCGTTTTACTGGACGTGCGCCAAATTGCGGGTTATAACCCATTTTTGCCAATTCTTCAACAGCATCGGGTGTTATGGAAATATCTACCCCCATAGCAGCAAGGCGTTTTGCCATAATATCAAATTGCAGTTCTACCACAAGTTGTATATCGCCGCGGCTCAATGGTGTGAACATAATAACCTCGTCAATACGGTTCAAAAATTCGGGACGAACACTGCGTTTGAGCAATTCAAACACCTCTGTTTTTGCGCGATCGATAATTTCTTCCTTATTGTCTTCATTCATGCGCTCAAAGTGTTCTTGAATAATATTCGAACCAATATTGGAAGTCATTATAATAATGGTGTTTTTGAAACTCACGGTACGCCCTTTGTTGTCGGTCAAAACGCCATCGTCTAACACTTGAAGCAGAATATTGAACACGTCGGGGTGAGCTTTTTCAATTTCATCGAGCAATACCACCGAATACGGTTTTCTGCGTACTGCTTCGGTTAATTGACCGCCTTCGTCGTAACCCACGTATCCGGGAGGTGCTCCAATCAACCGTGTTACCGAAAACGATTCTTGATATTCGCTCATATCAATACGGGTCATGAGGTTTTCGTCGTCAAACAAAAATTCGGCAAGTGCTTTCGCCAATTCGGTTTTTCCCACGCCGGTAGAACCCAAAAATATGAACGAACCGATAGGTCGTTTGGCATCTTGCAAACCAGCACGACTACGGCGCACCGCATCGGAAATTGCTATAATTGCTTCGTTTTGTCCAACAACTCGTTGATGTAATTCATTCTCCAAGTTCAACAGTTTTTCGCGTTCGGCTTGCAACATTTTACTTACCGGAATGCCAGTCCAGCGACTTACTACATCGGCAATGTCGTCGGCATTAACCTCTTCGTCCACCAAGGCTTGTTTCGACTGTTTTTCTTGCAATTCGACTTCTAATTTTGCCATTACCTCTTCTTGTTCCCGAATTTTTCCGTAACGAATTTCGGCAACTCGTCCGTAATTTCCTTCGCGTTCGGCAACATCGGCTTCAAATTTCAGGTCTTCAATTACTTGTTTTATACCTTGAATGCGTGTAACAATAGTTTTTTCGCTTTCCCAACTTGCCATCAGTGCGTTACGTTGTTCCTGCAATTCTACTAAATTTTTCTCCAATGTTTCGAGTTTGAGCGAAGTCCCCTCTCGTTTCAAAGCCTCACGCTCTATTTCCATTTGACGAACTTTTCTATTCAATTCGTCAATTTCTTCGGGTACGGAATTCATTTCCAGACGCAGTTTTGCAGCGGCTTCGTCCATTAAGTCGATAGCTTTATCGGGCAAAAAACGTGCGGTAATGTAGCGATGCGAAAGTTCTACGGCTGCCACAATTGCCTCGTCTAAAATGCGTACTTTGTGGTGATTTTCGTAGCGTTCTTTCAAACCTCGCAAAATCGAAACCGTATCTTCCACGCTTGGTTCGTCTACCATTACGGTTTGAAAACGACGTTCGAGAGCCTTGTCTTTTTCAAAATATTTTTGATATTCATCGAGCGTGGTTGCGCCAATTGCACGTAAATCGCCACGAGCAAGTGCCGGTTTGAGAATATTGGCGGCATCCATTGCTCCGTCGCTTTTGCCGGCTCCCACAAGCGTGTGAATTTCATCGATAAATAAAATTATTTCACCTTCGGCACTAAGAACTTCATTAACAACCGATTTCAACCGTTCTTCAAATTCTCCTTTATATTTTGCGCCGGCAATTAATGCGCCCATATCGAGCGAAAAAATCTGTTTCGATTTCAAATTATCGGGCACATCGCCTTTGATAATTCTGTGTGCCAAGCCTTCGGCAATGGCGGTTTTTCCCACACCCGGTTCTCCTATCAGAATAGGGTTGTTTTTGGTACGACGGCTCAAAATTTGCAATACCCGACGAATTTCGTCATCGCGTCCTATCACAGGATCGAGTTTGCCCGAACGAGCTTGTTCGTTCAAATTGATGGCAAAACGCTGCAAGGCTTGATAGGTATCTTCGGCGGTTTGACTTGTAACATTACCGCCTTTGCGCAATTCTTGAATTGCAGCCAGTAGATTTTTTTCGGTAACGCCGTTGTCTTTTAATAATTGCGAAACTTGGTCGCCGTTTTTGAAAATCCCCAACAACAGATGCTCAACCGAAACATATTGGTCGTTCATTGTTTTTAGTTGATTAAGAGCCTCTTGTAAGGTTTTGTTGGCGTTCGACGATAAGTAATTTTCGCCACCGGTAACTTTGGGATAACTTTCAATAATTTTGTTTAACACCGGGCGTAAAACAGTTGTGTTTACACCTATTTTTTGCAATATAAATTGTACTACACTTTCCGCTTTTTCAAAAAGTGCTTCGAGCAAATGCCCGTTTTCCACCGCTTGATGCTGGTGCGAGGAAGCTATTTGAACCGCTTGGTTCACCACTTCCTGTGCTTTGATAGTGAATTTATTAAAGTCCATAATTTTTTTGATTAATTGGTTTATAGATTAACGATATGTATGATTAGTTAATCTCAGTGTCTGCAAAATGGTTGCCAAACAGTTTTTGCTGACAAGATTACTTTTTTTATTTAAAAACATGACATTTTGTCATTTGCGAGGCGTGTTTTTACATATAAATTGGACTCTGGTGTTGGAATACGTTGTTGCAAAGCAAAAAAAACTCCTGCTGATTTTTCAGCAGGAGTTTTTGCAGTCTACAAGTCTCGTATCTTGTATCTCCGTATCTAAACCTTAATTTTGTTCAAGCAAAAGAGTTTTAGTTGGTTGGTCGCACACTGAACTTGGACCCCAATATTGAATTGGACCCGGATACACGTAGCTGGTTTTTGTAGCCCATTCTTCGCGTTTTGAGGCAAAGAATTTGAATGGTTTTCCGTCCAAAGTTACCAACGCTTTTTGAATTACCGGTTTCATGTGTCCGTGGCGTTTTTCCATGTTCATCATCATAGTTACCGGCACACCGCCTGCAATCCATTCCGAAGAAGCTGATTTACAGTTGCGAACCGATGCCATATAACCTGATTTTCCTTCGCCGATAAGTACCGAAGCGGTAAATCCAAGTGAATAGCAATAGTCGGCATCGAAATTCGACGGAGCTGCGCAACGACCTTCGTAACCGAAGAAGTGTGCCAATCCTGAGAATTTACCTTTGTATGTGCCGGCAGCTTTGCGAGCAGCCAATTCTTTGCCCACCATTTCAATCAACAGTTTTTCGGTTTCGATTAACGACACTTGTACATTACCGTGTGGGTCGCGGTCAAGTGTTAATTGGCGGGCAATGGCATCGGGTAAACTGCTGTAAACAGCTGCGCTTGCAGGGGTCAATCCTTGCAATGCTTTTTGTACGTCGGTTTCGTGTGCCAAAAGGTCATTCAATTCCGAAATAAGAACTTTCATTTCGGGAATAAATTCAATCAAACCTTCGGGAATAAGGGCAACGCCGAAATTTTCTTTGTTATTACCGCGAGCTTCTACCACGTCGGCAATGCTTTTTACCACTTCGCTCAATGTTTGTTTTTTTGCTTCCACTTCTTCCGAAATTATGCAAATATTTGGTTGTGTTTGCAAAGCACATTCCAAACCGATGTGCGAAGCCGAACGTCCCATCAATTTAACAAAATGCCAATATTTTTTTGCAGAATTTGCATCGCGCATAATGTTTCCAATTACTTCGGAATACACTTTACACGCAGTGTCGAAACCAAATGAAGTTTCAATCATTTCGTTTTTAAGGTCGCCGTCAATAGTTTTTGGGCAACCGATTACTTGAATACCGGTATTTTTTTCAATATAATATTCGGCAAGCACACAAGCGTTGGTATTTGAATCGTCGCCACCAATGATTACCAATGCTGTGATACCAAGTTTGTTACAAATTTCAACACCTTTGTCGAATTGTGCGGTTTCTTCCAATTTTGTACGTCCGCTACCAATAATGTCAAAACCGCCTGTGTTGCGATATTCGTCAATAATTTCGGCAGTAAGTTCTATATATTGGTGGTCAACCAATCCGCCGGGACCCCCTAAGAAACCATATAGTTTATTAGCAGGATTCAGTTTTTTCAAACCATCGAAAATACCGGAAATCACATTGTGTCCGCCCGGAGCTTGACCGCCTGAAAGAATAACACCTACGTTGATTGCAGGTTTTGTTTCTTGTGAGCAAGCACAACCTTCGTCAAATGTTAAAATCGGCATTCCGTATGTGTGAGGGAATAATTTTTTAATTTCAGCTTGGTCGGCAACTGATTGAGTTGCTGCACCGTTTACAATTTTTACACAACCTTTTTGTAACGATTTCGGTAATTTTGGAGCGTAAGCTGCACGCTCTTTTTGTAATGCACTTATTGCCATAAGTAGTATAAATTTAATGATTTAAGAATTGAAAATTTAATTGTCGCAAAGGTACAAATTATTATTACATGGTTGAGGGGTAATAGCTAATAAAATTTTACGATTGCAACATTTCAATAACTGCAATGCAGCGCAGTTTATAATTAAAGTGTATTTTTGTGGTTTACAAAAAGACAAAGTTTAAATCTATGACACGAAAAGTTCGAGTGCGTTTTGCACCAAGTCCCACAGGACCTTTACATATTGGCGGTGTGCGCACTGCATTGTTCAATTTTTTATTTGCCCGTAAGCACGGTGGCGATTTTTTGCTGCGCATTGAAGATACCGACCAAACACGTTTTGTGCGTAATGCCGAACAGTATATTGTAGAATCGCTTGCATGGTGCGGATTGACTGTTGATGAAGGAATTGGGGCAAAAACCGAAGGAAATTACGGACCATATCGCCAGAGCGAACGCAAGGAAATGTACAAAGAATACGCCTATCGTTTGGTGGAGTCGGGCAATGCATATTTTGCATTCGATACTGCCGAAGAGCTTACGGCACTGCGTGCAAAAGGCGAAGAAACCAAACAGCCCTTTGTGTATAACTATCAATCGCGCAAGAGTTTGGTAAATTCATTGACACTTTCGGCGGAAGAAGTTGCTCAAAAATTAGCTGCGAACGAAGTCTTTGTAATTCGTTTCAAAATGCCCGAAAACCTCGATGTGGAATTACACGATTTAATTCGTGGCGAAGTTCATTACAATACTAATGAATTGGACGACAAAGTATTATATAAATCCGACGGAATGCCAACCTATCACTTGGCAAACGTGGTTGATGATTATTTAATGAAAATTACGCACGTAATTCGTGGCGAGGAATGGCTTTCGAGTATGCCCTTGCACGTATTGTTATACAAAGCCTTCGGTTGGAATGCCGAAATGCCCGAATTTGCTCATTTACCATTGATTTTGAAACCACAAGGACAAGGAAAATTGAGCAAACGCGATGGTGATAAATTCGGATTTCCGGTGTTTCCGCTCAATTGGGTAGGCGATGAAGGCGAAACTGCCGGCGGTTACCGCGAATGGGGATTTTTGCCCGAAGCTTTTGTGAATATGCTGGCTTTATTGGGCTGGAATCCGGGAACAGAACAGGAAATCTTTACGATGGACGAATTAATTCAAGCATTTTCGCTTGAACGAGTAGGAAAATCGGGTGCAAAATTCGACCTCGAAAAAACAAAATGGTTCAATCAACAGTGGTTGCACCGAACTTCATCGAAAGAATTGGCACCGTATTTATTGTCATTGGTTGAACAAAACAACTGCTCGGCAACGCTTGAATACTGCCAAAAAGTGTGCGACCAAGTAAAAGACCGCGCCGTGTTACTTCCCGATTTGTGGACTGTGTCGGAATATTTTTTTAAAGCTCCCGCAAATTACGATGAAAAAATTGTAAAAAAACGTTGGACTGCAGAAGTTCCTGCGCATTTGGAAAAAATATGTGCGCTGTTTGAAAATACTCAAAATTTCACATCGCCGGCATTGGAAGAAGACGTGAAACAATTTATTCAAACAAATGAACTCAATATGGGACAAATTTTCAATTGTTTGCGTTTGGCATTGGTTGGTAGCGGCACAGGAGCGCATTTATTTGATATTGTAGAAATGATTGGTAAAGACGAAACGATTGCTCGTGTACGTGCGGCGATTGAGCGAATAACAGACTAACAGACTAATCGAATATCCCAATATCAACTGAATATCAATTGAATATCTAAAACAGAATTATGGAAAAACATCAATACGAAGAACAATTGGTTCAATTGGCGAATGAAGGTAAATACAACGATTTACTGACTCTTGCCGAAAAAGTAGTTGAAGAATACCCCACATGGCACATTGCGTGGCATTATTTGGCGGTGGCTCATGGTTTGCTCGGTAATCATGAAAAGGCAATTTCGTACTTTATTAAAGTGCTCGAAATTAAACATCAGTCAACCAAAGCGTTGTATGGTTTGAGTGTGTCGTTTCATGCATTGAAAATGTATAATGAGGCTATTTCTTGTTTGCTTAAACATCAGGAAATCAATGGTCCGGAATATAAAATTTCATACGGATTGGGCATCAATTATATTGAAATTGGGGATCTTGACAAAGCAATAGAAGCACTTACGCAAGCACTGGAATTGAACCCTCAAAGCGAAGAAACGATGTTTTGTTTAGCTGATTGCTACCGATTGTGCGCAAAATACACAATGGCAATTTCGCTGTACGAGCGTTCGCTGGCAATTCATGCCGATAATGTGTCGGTAATACATAATATAGCGGTGTGTTACAAGCACTTGAACGACAATGAACATGCAATAGAGTTTTATAACAAAGCATTGAAAATTGATCCTGCCTTTGTGCGCTCGCTACGAAATATAGTGGAAATTTATGTGGAAATAGGTCAGGAAAAAGAGGCAAAACAACGTATAGCTGAAGCGTTTGCAACGCAACCGAATTCTACGGAAATTCAAGAGCTGTTTGACAAACAGAATAACTTAGATAAACTTATAAACTAACGATATGCAAACAATGTTAGAAATTCTGCAACTCACAATACCAGGAGTAATTGTATTTTTCACAGCATTTTATTTGATTAAAATGTTTATGAAAAACGAAAGCGACAAACGAAGCGATGAATTGCGAGCACACAATCAAAAAATTACAACGCCTATCAAAGTGCAGGCGTATGAACGCTTGGTGCTTTTTTTGGAGCGAATCAACCCCGAATCGTTACTTTTGCGCACGCAAACGCCGAATATGCAAGCAGGGCAGTTGCACAATGACCTTCTTGTAACCGTGCGAGCCGAATTTGAACACAATCTTTCGCAGCAAATTTATGTTTCGCCACAGTGTTGGCTTGCGGTGAAACGTGCCAAAGAAACGTTGATAACAATTATAAATGAAGAGGCGGAAAAAATAGCGGCAAGCGCACCTGCGCATACGCTGAGTGCCGCAATTCTTACAAGAATGATTACACAAAAGAATCCTATACCGATAGCTATTGATGCTTTGAAAATAGAGGCTCAGGGGTTTATATAGTTGAATAACTGAAT
>JAISIO010000028.1 GCA_031262005.1 Bacteroidales bacterium | reverse complement strand
GACAGGGTAAATTTATGATAACTTTTTGTTATAAGAATAGGTGTTCAAAAATACAGCCTCACTTTTGTCCACTTGAGCAAAACGTCTTAAAAATAGCATCACTTTTGTCTAATACACCGGATTTTGTTGTAGGGGCGAAATATTTTTCGCCCGGCAATGCCAACAATATGAACAGGGTCGAACATATTCGACCCCTACGCCAATACCAACAATGGGTTTCAACCCATTGTCATTACCATAATCAACAATGGGTTGAAACCCATTGTTTAAAAAATACAGACAAACGCAAAAAATCTTTTGTAATTCAATGCTTGTATGCTAAAAAAACATATATTTGTCTCCTTATAAAGTGTAACAGAGATAGAAAAACAGAGAACATGAATAAAATTCTACGCTTATTTTTTATAGTTATTTCCACATCAATGTTTTTTTCGTGCGGGAATAACACACAAATTGTAGACTTATTGCCGGTAAAAGAAGGGGATAAGTTTCAGTATATCAACACACAAGGTCAATTGGTAATCAATCCGCAGTTTACGGTAGCCACTGTTTTTCGCGAAGAATTGGCGTTGGTAAAAAGTTCCGACGAAAATCCTCGCTGGGGCTATGTTAATCGTCAAGGAAAGTATGAAATAGGATTGCTCTACAAAGCTGCTACCGTTTTTTCGGAAGGATTGGCATGGGTGGTGCTCGATAATGCAGCACCAACGGCAATCAATCGCGACGGCAATATCCAAATTATTTTGCGCGATGTGGAAGAAGTTCGCATTTTTAAAGAAGGTTTGGCAGCTATAAGCGTGTATGACAAAAACGATGCGAGCAAAAAATGGGGCTTTATTAATAAATCGGGTTTCCTTACTATCAATCCGCAATTTGTGTTTGCCGGCAATTTCTCTAATGGTATGTGTGCGGTTCATAACGCAAAAAATCAATGGGGATTTATAGATAAAAGTGGTACTATTAAAGTTAATTATCAGTATGATACGGTGTTTTCGTTTGTAAACGATAGAGCCATTGTGGTAAAAGACGGTAAATATGGTGTGATTGACAAATCGGGAAAAACACTGATTGAACCGCAATTCAGAGCAATGATAAACGATGGCGATACATACGCCGTACAACAAACAGACAAAAAATGGGGCTGGTGTAATGTGCAAGGAGAATTGATTATCAATCCGCAATTTGAACAAGTGCAACCATTTTTGAATAATGCTATTGCGCCCGCAGCCTTTGCTGGACGATTTGGTTTTATCGACAAAAAAGGTGCGTTTGTGGTTAATCCGCAATTCGATAGTGCGCTGCCGTTTAACGGCGATTTGGCACAAGTGGTTATGAATAAAAAAGTAGGATTTGTAGGTAGCGATGGAGTTTTTGTAATCAATCCTGTTTATAATAGTATTTCTCCTGATTTTGAACAATTTATAACTAACGGAACGTCTACTCACGAAAGCGTGCAATCGGATTATTATAATTTCAATTCATTGCTGGACGCATTGAATTTTTCAAGTCCCGACGGCAATACCGATTCTACTACATTTTACCAAATCATGCGCAAATACAATTTGCATCGCGGTGATTTCAATGAAACCACTAACGAATATAAAATTATAAATAATAGGGTGGTGTCGTCGAGTTTTTCGTATGATTTATTCATTCACGGAAAAGTATTCGATGAAATTTTGCCGAAAAAACTTGTGGGCAAACGCATATTGACCGCAGCCGATAGTACTCAAATTCAGTATGAATTTAACCACAACAACGAAGTATTGTCCTATTTTTATGTAGTGCATTTTGCCGATAAGTTGGAAAATATGGAATCAATGGTGCGCAATATTTTGGATAAAGAATTGCTACAGCGCAACTACACCGAAGTGAGTCAATCATCGACAGCCAAAGTGTTTGAGAATCAAACAGAATATGTGCGTACCTATATAGGAAAAAATTGTATAGCACTCACTATTACATTCAAGCCAACCGAACGAACGCTTGAACGACGAGCAGCTCAAAAACGAACAGACAACAATAAAAATAATGTAAAATAAATAATAAATAATCACTTAAAAAACTGAAAAATGGAAGAGAAAAAATCAAAATTACCAGTAATTCTTATTGTTATCATAGTGCTTTTGCTTGCAGGAATAGGCTTTGTGGCTTGGAAATATCTGGACATGGAAAAAGCAAAAATTAGTGCCGAAGATACTGTAACAGCAGTAAATGCAGAGAAAGCACAATTGTTTGTGCAATTGGATTCTTTGGAAATTGCGATTGCCGATCAAATGGGTCAAAATGAACAATTAGACCAATTACTTATGGAACGCCAAGTGGAACTTGACGAATTGCGTACATCGCTTCAACAAGCAAATGCTCGTGCTGCAGAAGTTGGTAAATATCGCAAACAAATTGAAATTCTTACCGAACAAGTACAGGAATACATTCGTGAAAATGCTCGTTTGTCGCACCAAGTAGATTCATTGGGCTATGTGTCGAAAGCAAAACAAATGCAATTGGACACTATGGAAGTGCAAAACTACCAAAACACACGCCGTATTGAAGAATTAAGCCAAAAAGTAGAAATCGGTTCGCAATTGCGCATCAGCGATATACAAGTAAAAGCTTACAATAGCCGTCAAAAAGCGGCAACCAAAGCAAAACAAATTCACCAAATTGGTGTTACCGGTACTATATTGAAAAATACATTGACCGAAGCAGGAACAAAAACCGTATTTATGCGTATAACTACTCCAAGCGGTATTGTAATTACTCAATCGCCAAACAATCAATTTGACTTTGAAGAAAAAACAATTATGTTCAGCGAGAAAAAAGATGTACAATATAATAATGTAGATACTAACATTGAAATGTATTACAACATTGGCGAAGGTCAATTGGAACCGGGCTTATATCGCATAACTCTTTTTAGCGAAGGCAAAGAGGTGGGTAACAGCGTGTTGGAATTGCGATAACATACAAAAAGTTGAAAAAACTGCAAAAAAGTTTTGAGAAAAGCAAATAAAAGCATATATTTGCTTTTCTCAAAAAAATAGGAATCTTATACTGTACGGTTATAAGATTCCTTTTGTTTTATATTAAATTAAAAAAGTAATGGCAAACATTTCTTATGTAACAGAAGAAGGATTGAAAAAACTTCAACAAGAATTAGACCGTTTGACTTCGATTGAACGACCTAAAATTTCACAACAAATAGCCGAAGCTCGTGATAAAGGCGACTTGTCAGAAAATGCGGAATACGATGCTGCCAAAGAGGCGCAAGGTTTATTGGAATTGCGAATTTCAAAATTGAAAGAAACAATAGCAAATACCCGCATACTCGATGAATCTAAAATTGACGCATCGTTGGTGCAAATTTTATCGAAAGTAACGATTAAAAACACTAAAAATAACGCAACAATGCAATATACCATAGTTGCAGAGTCGGAAGCCGATTTGAAAGCAGGTAAAATTTCTATCAATACGCCTATTGCCCAAGGTTTACTTGGTAAACGACAAGGCGATATGGTAGAAGTTACGGTGCCTGCGGGTAAAATTCCCTTTGAAATTATAGAAATAACACGATAGTGATTAATGGTTAATGGTTAGTGGTTAATCACTATCCATTAACCATTAATCATTAACCATTAATCATTAAAAAGATGACAATATTTTCAAAAATAGTACGGGGCGAAATTCCGGCGCACAAAATTGCCGAAACCGATGAATTTCTCGCATTTTTAGATGTTAATCCTTTGGTAGAAGGGCATATATTGGTAATTCCAAAACAGGAAATTGATTATATTTTCGATATTGACGATGAGATACTTGGTCGCATGATGCAATTTGCAAAAAAAGTAGCTCGTGCTCAAAAGCAAGCAATTGAGTGTAAACGAATTGGCGTAGCGGTTATTGGACTGGAAGTTCCACATGCACACATTCATTTAGTACCCATGAATGCGATGAACGACATAAATTTCACCCAAGAAAAACTAAAACCTTCACAAGAGGAATTAGCCGAAACGGCGAAAAAAATTTTAGATAGAGTGTAGTTATTAGAGTTTAGAGTGTAGTTGTTAGAGTATAGCAACTAAGTCATAACTACACTCTAATCACTATTCACTACACTTTACACTCTATACTCTATAAAAAAATGCAATCCTACATTGAAATAATTGATATAATAACAAAGCAACGAGAGGTGTTTTGGACGGACGACGCTATTGTAGAAGCTCCCAATTGGTACAAAAACGAATTTTTGCTGGTCAATTCCGGCGGATTATTGTATAAAATTTTCTTTGCCGGAAAACGCAAAGAACGTGTGAATACAGGTTCAGCTGTTTGTTGTAATAATGACCACGGAATTACCTTTGACGGAAAAGAAATTATTATCAGTTCGCACGATAGCACCAATACAACACCGCTTGCTTGGCAAACGTCGAAAATTTATATGCTGCCCATTGAAGGGGGCGAACCTCGTTTGGTAACCACTCAGAACGGTAGTTTTTGGCACGGTATTTCTCCCGACGACAAAACGCTTATATACACCGCTTTGCGCCATGGTCAGTGGGATATTTACGCAATTTCGCGCAATGGCGGTACAGAAACGCAACTAACAAATTCAGCCGTACAAGACGATGGCTCGGAATTTTCTCCTTGTGGAACGTACATATATTATAATTCTTACAAATCGGGGTTTATGGAAATTTGGCGTATGCGAGTCGACGGGAGCGAACAAACACAAGTAACGCACGATAATTGTTATTCAAATTGGTTCCCGCATTTTTCGTCCGATGGTTCAAAAATGGCATACATTTGTTATTTAGATGATCAAGCACAAGCGCACCCTTTCGGACAACGAGTGTGTTTGAAACTTATGGACATGAAAACCGGGGAAGTTACGCAACTTACCGAAGAATTTTACGGCGGACAAGGGACATTGAATGTTAATTCGTGGTCGCCGTGTGGTACAAAATTGGCTTTTGTGCGATATGTGGAAGACTAAAAAAATAGAGCAAATGCACCACGAAAAATCCAACTATCGTTTATATTTGCAGTCATAATTACTAATTAATACTCAATTAAATTTTATAATTAGAACAATGAAAAAACGTAGCGTCCTTTTTTGCGTAGCAGGATTGATAGCTTGCGCTTCTTTGTTAGCATTTTCGCTAACAGAAAACCCGAAAGAAGATAAACCCAAAGAAATCCAACTTGAAATTTACACCAATTACGGTGTGATGACGGTAAAATTGTACAATGAAACACCTTTGCATCGAGATAATTTCGTAAAACTTGCAACAGAAGGTTTTTACGATAGTTTATTGTTTCATCGTGTAATTCAAGGATTTATGATACAAGCCGGCGACCCTAATTCAAAACATGCTCCTGCCGGCAAAATGCTTGGCACCGGCGGACCGGGATATACGGTTCCTGCGGAGTTTAATTCAAACCTTATTCACAAAAAAGGAGCTTTGGCAGCAGCTCGCATGGGCGATCATGTAAATCCGCAAAAAGCATCGTCGGGTTCGCAATTTTATATTGTACAAGGCAGACCTACTGCTGTTGGGCAAAATTATAGTGCCGAACAGCGAGAAATTTACAAAACCATAGGTGGTACGCCGTTTTTAGATGGGCAATATACTGTGTTTGGCGAAGTTATCAAAGGGCAAGAAGTAATTGATGCAATTGCAAGCGTGCCAACTCAGCCCGGCGACCGCCCTGTGAACGATGTTATAATAACTAAAATCAAAGTTTTAAACTAAACAAAATGTTACAAAAAATTGAAAATCTTCATGCGGCAATTGCTGCTTTTAGTGCGCAAACAAAAGAAGAGGTTGAACAGTTTCGTTTAACGTTTTTATCGAAAAAAGGCGAATTAAACAATCTTTTTTCGGAATTTAAGAATGTGGCAAACGAACAGAAAAAAGAAATAGGTGCAAAAATCAATGTTTTGAAAAATGCTGCTCAAGCTAAATTTGATGAATTACAAGCGGCATTTGCAGCTACTGATACTCAAACGATAGATATTGATATGAGTTTGCCAGGCAATCCTTTGCAATTGGGTAGCCGACACCCGCTTTCTATTGTAAAACAGCAAATTATCGACATTTTTGCTCGCATTGGGTTTACCGTTTCCGAAGGGCAGGAAATGGAGGACGATTGGCACGTGTTCAGCGCATTGAATTTTCCCGAAGAACACCCCGCACGCGATATGCAGGATACATTTTTTATTGAAAAAAATCCCGATATTTTGTTGCGTACCCACACATCAAGTGTGCAAGTGCGTGTGATGGAAAAAACACAACCGCCCATTCGCTCTGTTTTTCCCGGACGAGTGTTTCGCAACGAGGCAATTTCGGCACGTGCGCATTGTATTTTTCATCAGGTAGAGGGCTTGTATATCGATAAACAAGTATCGTTTGCCGATTTGAAACAAACGTTACTGTTTTTTGCCAAAGAAATGTTTGGTGCCGATACGCAAATTCGTCTGCGACCATCGTATTTCCCTTTTACCGAACCTTCGGCAGAAATGGATATATCGTGTTCATTGTGCGGTGGTAAAGGTTGCAATGTGTGCAAACACAGTGGTTGGGTCGAAATTCTTGGTTGTGGCATGGTAGACCCTCAGGTGCTTAGCAATTGCGGAATAGATAGTTCTGTGTACACCGGATTTGCATTTGGAATGGGAGTGGAGCGCATAACTATGCTTAAATACGGAATAAAAGATATTCGATTGTTTTTTGAAAATGATTTGCGATTTATCAAACAATTCAGCGCAGCACAATGATAGAAAAACTAAAACAACATTATACACTATCCAATAAAGAAATAGGTTCGATAGTAACATATAGTGAAGCTGAATATATTTACAATCTTGTAAAAGCCAATAAATTCAAAACTACGTTAGAAGTTGGTTTTGGACTTGGCTTTTCGGCAAGCCATATAATGGCAGCTACCGGTGCTGAGCATATTGCAATTGACCCATTTCAAGAAAAACGATTCGGGAACGACGGAGTAGAGATTTTTACACAACTGGGATTATTGGATAAATTGCAATTGATTACCGATTATTCACATTTTGCGTTGCCACAATTGTTAAAACAGGGTAAAATATTCGATTTTGTGTTTATCGACGGAGATCATAAATTTGATTCTGTATTTGTAGATTTTTATTTTTGTGAAAAAATGTTGAAACACAACGGAATAGTTGTGTTTCATGATGCATGGATGCGAAGTATTTCTACGGTAAAAAATTATATTAAACAAAACCGTAAAGATTTTCAAATTCTTCATTCGCCCGAACAACGATTGGTGGTTGTAAAAAAAATAGGTGTTGATAATCGTAATTGGTTAGATTTTAGTTCTTTCAGAAATTCATTGAGAGCATATATTACTCATTCTATTACCCAATATAAATGGCGTAGACGAATAAAAAAATCGCAGAAATAATGAAACGATACTATTTTTTACTCTTCCTTTTATTGATTGTTTTGGGAATTTCATGCAACAACAATCCGTATGAACGCGATGTGTCGTCGGTAGAAGTTACTGTTGAAATACTTGATTTTGAAGACGATATATTGGATTTGGCGCATAATTTTTCGGAAGCAAAACGTGTTGCTATGCTCAAAAAATATCCCGTTTTTTTTGAAACGTTCAATGAATGGATTTTACACATTGGAGTTTCAACCGATAGTACGTATGTAGCACAATTGGCGGAATACATGAATAGCGAGGGAATGGAAGCCATGTATGAGCAAACTATTCCGCTACGTGAACGACGTGAGGAATTGCAACAAAAATTACATTCGGCGTTTCAGTATTATTTGTATTATTTCCCCGAAAAACATATTCCGCAGGTGTGCACCTTTGTGGGTAACGGCACCGGTATAGCCGTAGATTCAAGTGTAGTAGGAATAGGTCTTGATAGTTATTTAGGAGCTGATGCCCCAATATATAAAGATATGGGTATTGCAAATTTTACTCGTCAAAAAATGTATTTTGAGCGTATTCCTGTTGATTTTATGCGTGCGTTAGCCGAATATAATGACTTTCCGAAACAGTTTGGCGACAGTTTCTTTGAAGAAGACCATTTGCTTGCTCACATGATAGGGCACGGACGGCTTATGTTTTTTGTAAAATCAATGCTTCCGGCAGAACCCGATACGGTAATTTGGGGCTATACTAAGCAGCAACTTGAATTTTGTGAGCAGTCAGAACGAGAATTCTGGAAATATTTTGTGAGCAATAGCACGCAGTTGTTTGGTTCTAATTATATGGATATTAAACGCTTTACCGAAGATGGTCCGTTTACTCATGTATTTACGCGCGAATCGCCGGGACGCCTTGGGCAATGGATAGGTTTTCGCATAGTAGAATCGTTTATGAAACATAATCCCGATGTAACTATGCACGATTTATTTGCAATAACTTCGGCACAGGAAATTGTGCAACGGGCTAAATATAATCCTTAATTCAACTTGTGAGGAGCAGCTTACCAAGCTGCTATGCAAACAACGACGAAAAAAATAATACCTTTGTATGAATTTTTAAATTATGTTTAACCAACAAAACTACACTATGCAAGAATATGCAACAGAAACAGAAATAAGCGTAGTAGAAGAACCGCAGTTGGATATTTTTTACTATTCAAAAACAAAAGTTGAAAAGATTACAGCAGACAAGAAAAAAAGATTAAACGTACTTTCCCTTTTCTCGGGCTGTGGCGGTATGGACTTGGGGTTTGAGGGTGGATTTTCTGTGTTACAGCAATCAATCAACGAAGTATTAACACCTCATTTTATAGACAAGAAATTCAAAAACGGTTTTGTTCAACTCAAAAAAACGAAATTCAATACCGTTTTTGCCAATGATATCTTGACCGATGCGCGAAATGCGTGGGTTAATTATTTTTCAAAACGAGGACATAATGCGGAAGATTTTTACAAAGAAAGCATTGTTGATTTGGTGAAAATGTATCGAAATGGCGTTAATGTTTTTCCTGAAGATGTAGACATAGTAACAGGCGGTTTTCCTTGTCAGGACTTCAGTGTGGCAGGAAAACGAAACGGATTTAATTCGCATAAAAACCACAAAGGCGAACTCATTGATGATAAAACAGCTTCTGTTGAAACTCGCGGACAACTGTATATGTGGATGAAAGAGGTGATTGA
>JAISIO010000167.1 GCA_031262005.1 Bacteroidales bacterium | reverse complement strand
CGCACTCCTGCCGAATTTACAAAATATCGCATACAAAGTGCTCAAAACATCAATTACAAAGCCCCCGATTTTGCGGAACAAATTCAAAGATTGGATAAAAACACACCCGTTTTGATATATTGCCTGTCGGGAGTGCGCAGTGCCGCCGCATTACAAACATTTCGCGATGCCGGATTTACAGAAGTATATAACCTTACCGGCGGTATCAATGCGTGGTCGAAAGCAGGCAAAGCTATCGACCAAGACCTTTCGGGCAAAGGCGAGATGACCGTTGCCGCTTACGACTCCATAACACAAGCCAAAGGCTACGTGCTGGTTGATTTTTACGCTCCATGGTGCGCTCCCTGCCGCAAAATGCTGCCGATAGTTACCGAATTATTTGAAAAACACAGTGATACATTTCAGCTGCTAACCGTTGATTTTGACCAAAACAGACTGCTTGCCAAAGAAAAAAATATTACAAGTGTGCCGCATCTCATTATTTTCAAAGACGGCAAAAAAGTGTGGGAGAAATCGGGCGAAGCAAGTAAAGAGGAACTTATGAAAGAGCTAAAAATCAAACAGTAATAAGAAACGATTAACAAGGGTTTTAAACCTCCTTGTCGCAGATTAAACTACGGAAGGACAAGGCGGAAGCCCACACCGCCAGAGCGATAACCCGGGGCGGAGTAGTGGCGAATGGCAACCCTGCAATCTGATGCATCGTTGCTCCAACTGCCACCACGAATCACGCGGTAATAGCCTGATGACACTCCCTTAGGGTTTGTTTGCGAACTGCTGCTATAGCCGTTGAACCAATCGCTACACCATTCCCACACATTGCCAGTCATGTCGTATATGCCCAGTTCGTTGGGGCGTTTTGTGCCTACAGGGTGAGTTTTGCGGTCGCTGTTGCCAGAATACCATCCGGCATTATCTGGATTACTGTATGCTCCACTATATTCTGTGCCGTTACTTCTATCGCCTCCACGGGCTGCATATTCCCATTCGGCTTCGGTGGGCAAACGAAATTCTTTGTTGGTATGAAAATTGAGACTGCGTATAAACTCCATAGCATCTTCCCAACTTACTTGCTCCACAGGTAAATTATCGCCCGTAAAATAACTCGGATTACTGCCCATTACTGCTTTCCATAAGCCTTGCGTAACTTCATATTTTCCTATGCGATAACTACTGAGTGTTACGCTATGTGCAGGTTTTTCATCACTATCGCAATCGCTACCCTGCTCACTGGTACACCCCATAGTAAAAGAACCGCCCTCTATGCCTATCATAGTAAAACTGTAGCCTTTAACAGTTACCGTAATATCTCCATGCACACTCTTTAAGACTCTGTTTTTACACTCGCTAATCCGCAGTTCAATAATTGCACTTTTCTCCCTCTGCTCTTTCCATGCATTGTATGCTGTTTCAGCAGATATGCAATCTCCATCACGCAGGTGTTTTTCTATATTTTTCAACACAGCGTCTTCTTGTGCTAGTGCCGCCACTGTGCATACAATACAGGCACACAATACTGCTACTACTTTACTAATTGACTTCTTCATGATTTTTATTTACCCATTGTGTGTTTTACATTGCGGGGTAACAAAAATTGTTCTCTCGACAAAAACCACATTTTTAACCAGCAATACACAAATTATTTTATATATAATGAACAATCTAACACAAAACTACGACATTACTCTCAATTAATGTGTATTTTTGGGCAAACTTTTGAACCCGTGAAATATTCAGCAACAAAACCTTTTATACTCACCATATTGAGTATTTTCATTGCAACAACTGTTGCTTTTGCCCAAAATGATTTTAAAATCTTCGGTCAAATTTCGGTAGACGGCGAAAGCGTGGAAGGCACCACCATTAGAGTAATAGAACGCTATGCCACAATTAAAAAAATAGAACTCGACAAATACGGTACGTATGAATTGTACTTGCCGTATGGGAAAAATTACAATCTGGTGTTTGAAAAACCCGGTTACACCAAAGTGCAGTTTGCAGTGCAGTTGCAATTGCCCCCCGAAGCTAAGCAAAACGGTTATCGCCCGCTGGAACTCTCGTTCCACATGTTTGAACCCGAAGAAGAACACGGCGATTTGTTCAAAGGTGTGTTCCACACTATTCAATACACCCCCAAATTGAGTAATTTTTTCTATGACGTAGATGTGGATTATATGGTGCAACAACGCATAGTGAACGATAAAATATTCAAACAAAAATTAAGCACGGCTCGCAAGGGCACCGAAATTCAGAACGATTCTATTCTTGACGAGAAAAAATATTTGGCACTTATCAACCAAGGAACAGAATTTTACAATCAACAACAGTTTTACGCTGCGCGCAAATTCTTTGTAGAAGCCGCCAAAATACGTCCCGACCGTCAATATCCTGCCTATAAATTAGACGACATTAAAACCGAATTGGAACGCTTTGAAGTAAAAGCCGAGCTTTTGGGTATTGACATTGATTCGCTCATAAGCAAAGAATTGCGCTCAATTCAACCCAAGAGTGCCGAAAATATTTATTATCCAGCATTTGTGCCACTCACCGATGAACAAGTTGATGAGATTTTCAAACGCGATTTGCGCAAACAAATCATAGCTTCGAGTGCCAATGCTGCCGAGGCAAACCGCACCCTTGCGCTCATGAACGATTTGTTCAATGAAAATTATCGCAATATAGCTTCGGGCGAAATGCCGCAACAACACAATCAACCGCTGCCACAAGCTCCTAAACCAAAACCCGATTTTTCAAATCCGCAAAAAGCCGTACAAGAACGACCGGTGCAAGTAGCCACCATAGACACCCCTACTCCGCAACCCGACCCTGTGGCAAGAATGCAACAAATAGCACAACAACCGCAACAGCCAAAACCACAACCCGACACAAAAAATTACCCTACGGTTATTAATTTTTCTACCTTTCAGGATTCTCTCCGGGTGCGTTATCCTCAAACCCGCACCATAGAAACCATAGAAGAACCGCAACGAAAAATCACCCGTGTAATTTTGAATAATGGTTCCACAGTGGAAATTTACCGCATGGTGGAACACACATGGGGCGCAACCTATTACTTTATAGAAGAATACCCCAGTGGCGTACAAAGCATAGGATATTCAGCGTTTATGAACAGAACCAAACTATACGAAGAAACCGAAAAAAAATAAGAGAGAAGAATATGCGGCAACGCCGAACTTTCTTCTCTTCCTTATCAACTTGTTTACTCGTCTACTTGCCTACACGACGGTATCCATACACTGCCTTGTTGCCCAATTCCTCTTCTATGCGAAGCAGTTGATTGTATTTTGCCATACGGTCGGAACGGCTCAACGAACCGGTTTTTATTTGTCCTGCATTGCTTGCTACGGCAATATCGGCAATGGTGGCATCTTCGGTTTCGCCCGAACGATGCGAAATGATTGATGTGTAGCCGTTTCTATGCGCCATTTCCACAGCGTTCAATGTTTCTGTCAATGTACCTATTTGGTTTACTTTTATCAAAATTGAATTGGCACACTGTTCTGTAATCCCTCGTTTCAAAAATTCCACATTGGTAACAAACAAATCGTCGCCCACAAGTTGGCAACGATTGCCTATTCGTTCGGTGAGCAATCGCCAGCCTTCCCAATCGTTTTCGCCCATTCCGTCTTCAATACTGTCAAT
>JAISIO010000162.1 GCA_031262005.1 Bacteroidales bacterium | reverse complement strand
ACAAATCAATATTGTTCATTTTGATTTGGGAAATCCTGTGATTTTACATCGGCAATATACTCGGCTACGGCATTGCCGATTTCATCGAACAAATTAAGATACCGACGAAGAAAACGTGGGGAGAAATTTTGGTTTATACCCAACATATCGTGCAGCACAAGCACCTGACCATCAACACCGCCGCCAGCACCAATGCCTATTACCGGTATTTTCAAAAGTTCTGCTACTTGTAAACCCAACGCTGCAGGAATTTTTTCTAACACCACTGCGCAACAACCTGCTTCTTCTAATTTAACTGCATCTTCTATCAGTTTATCGGCTTCTATTTTTTCTTGTGCTCGCACCGCATATGAGCCGAATTTATTGATGGACTGCGGCGTTAATCCCAAATGCCCCATAACTGGTATTCCTGCGCTTAAAATACGGGTAACCGATTCTATAATTTCTTGTCCGCCTTCAATTTTCACAGCACTACAACCGGTTTCTTTCATAATGCGAATTGATGAATTGAGTGCTTCACGCGAATTGCCCTGATAGGAACCGAAAGGCAAATCACACACTACCAAACTGCGTTTAACAGCACGTTGCACTGATGCGGCATGATAAATCATTTGGTCTAAGGTAATGGGAAGTGTGGTCACATGCCCCGCCATAACATTCGCAGCCGAATCGCCCACCAAAATAACATCTATTCCTGCTTTATCCAAGATTGATGCAAATGAATAATCGTAAGCGGTAAGCATTGAAATTTTTTCGCCCCGCTGTTTCATTTCCATAAGTGTACGAGTGGTAACTGCTCGCGAACCGATATTTCCTTCTACTGACATACAAGTTTGATTTAAAAATCATTATTAGTGGGGCAAAACTACAATTATTTTTTATATGGTACGCAGTATTATGAATTAACTTCACAGAAGGCTTGTTCCATTTGTAATTGAATTGTATATTTGCTCCCATGTTAGAAACTCTTGAATTAGTAGACCGCAACATCCTGCTTGCGATTAATGCAGCTAATGCTTCATGGGCTGACACATTGTTCTGGTATATAAGCAAACCTTGGGCAAGCATTCCGCTTTATGTGGCTACTATATATATATTGTATAAAAAATTCCGAGCGAAACAGGCAAGTATGTATTTGTTGTGTATAGTACTTTCGATTGCGCTCGCCGATTTGATTTC
This sequence comes from Bacteroidales bacterium, assembly GCA_031262005.1. Classification (GTDB taxonomy): domain Bacteria; phylum Bacteroidota; class Bacteroidia; order Bacteroidales; family UBA1715; genus WQTX01. Next base: position 3,340 of record JAISIO010000162.1, on the reverse strand, counting down.
GGTACACGCATTCAAAAACGTTTTTATGCGATACCGACCCACGCACAATGTGGAAATTGCCGATATGATACATATCGTAAACGGTTATCGCGGTGGCATGTATGGATTTGTATCGTCGCACGCCGCCAATATGTGGGCATTTTGCATAGCGGCAATTTTGTGTGTCCGCAATCGGACGTTTACAATAATCTCAATTATATGGGCAGCACTGGTTTGTTACAGTCGTATGTATTTGGGCGTGCATTATCCGGCAGATATTATTGGCGGTGCTTTACTTGGTGCGGCAATAGCTTTTTTAATTAGTAAATTAGTAGACAAGTTTACGAGTGGACGAGTAAACAAGTTAATACGGCAGCAATAAATAGAAACCCACACATAATTTTAACGAACAAACTTTCAAACTTATCAACTTACCAACTTATAAACTAAATAAATGGAACTCGTATTTGCAACCAACAACGCCCACAAACTGCAGGAAATAACTGCAATGACGGGGAAATTTTTTACCATAAAAAGTCTGCAAGATATACACTGCTTTGACGAAATTCCCGAAACGGGCGAAACACTCGAAGAAAATGCGTTACAAAAAGCCCGCTATGTGTACGAGAAATTTGGCTGCAATTGTTTTGCCGACGATACCGGTTTGGAAATAGAAGCACTCGATGGAGCACCTGGAGTATACACCGCTCGATTTGCCGGCGAAGGTTGTTCTTTTGATGATAATATAGAAAAAACTCTTTCGCTCATGCAAGGAAAGGCAAACCGCACGGCAGAGTTTCGTACCGTTATTGCCTGTATTATCGACGGCGAAGAGTATCTATTTGAAGGCGGTGTGTATGGCACTATTGCCACCCATAAAATGGGCGATGAGGGATTTGGCTACGATCCTATTTTTGTTCCCGTGGGCTACGAAGAATCATTTGCTCAAATGCCAATGAGCGAAAAAAATAAAATAAGCCACCGCGCACGTGCGTTTAAAGAATTTATGATGTTTTTGCATGAAATAACGGACTAAAAAAAACGAGGAACAAGAGACAATAATGAATTTTTTCAATCACAACATAAAAAATATACTTTCGCGATTTGTAGTTCCCGCACTGCTTTTTATTATTTGTGGATGTTTACTCTCTTCTGTTGAATTTCTATATTTAAAAAGCAGCAATGATAGCTTTGCAATACTTATTCTTGCCTACGCACGGGTATTTTGTTTATTCAGTTTATACTCACTTGCACTGTTCCCATTCTATTTATTGGTAGTTTTGTGGAGTGAACGAGCAGCTCGTATTGTGCTATGCACAGTGTTCTCTTTTTTAGTTATACTTGAATGCACCTTACTCATATACAATTGGCAAACAGGGTCTTTGCTCGGCAGTGAATTATTTTTGCGTCCGTTTTCCGAAATTTGGCTTACCTTACAAAGCTCATCAAATATTCTTTTCGATACTCTATTAATAATTGGCATAATTGCTGTTTTTACAATTATACCTGCATTACTACGAAAATTTCACTTTTTCAAACACCGCATATTTGTCTGCGCAACTTTTTTTGTAATTATAGTTGCGGCGTTAGCAAATTTTGTATTTCCGAGCAAAAATCCTATCGCAAAACATCATACCCAAAGAACATGGTACTTTTTCAATTCCTTGTATGAGGAATATCCGTTTGAAATAACTTCCAACACGCAGCACATAGAGGTTGATAAAGACATTTTGCAACAATACCTTTCCCGCTATAATCCTTCGGGGAACACAGATTTTCCATTGGAACGTTCAGCTGATGATTTTCCCGATGTACTCGGCACATATTTCAATTTATCGCCCACACCTCCCGATGTGGTAGTGATTATTGTAGAATCGCTGGGACGGCATTTGATGGGCGAACATGGCGAAAAGAATATATTTATGCCATTTATAGATTCATTGGCGCAGCATGGTTTGTACTGGAAGAATTGCATAGCAACAGGCAATCGCAGCTTTGCCGCACTGCCGGCAGTATTGTCTTCGGCTCCGCTCGGAATACATGGCTTTCAATATGGGCACATACCTCAGCATTACTCGTTATTTTCATTGTTGCGTAACACTAATTACACAACACATGTTTTCTACGGTGGCGAGTACAGTTTCGATAGTATGCTTGATTTTCTCTCCTTGCAACATATTGATAACATATACAACGCAGTACCTCATTTAAAGGAATATCGAAAACAAAAATTAGCAACATATTGGGGACTTTTTGACCATGTGTTATTTGATAATAGTATACAACAATTACAAAAAAACGGCACAAAAAATCCGCAATTCAGCACATACGTCACTCTTACTTCGCATGACCCTTTTTCGGGAGACAATAAATTTATAAAAGAGGAATATGAAGAAAAAGCGACACAACTATTTTCTGCGTTATCGCAACGTGAGCAAAACTATTTTCAAGAGTTTTATAATACCAACAGAGCGGCTCCTTTCGTGTATACCGACGATTGCATTCGTGATTTTGTACAGAATTACTGTAAATCGGTCAATGAAAATACAATTTTTGTAATTGTGGGTGACCATGCCACCACCATACTCAAAAATGAATTAGCAGGGCATAGTGTGCCGTTAATTATTTGGTCGCCTCTATTGGACACCACAGCACAGTTTCCAAACATAACCTCGCACGCAGCTATTGCGCCATCACTTGCGGCATTTTTGCAGCATAATTATTCTGTGCAATTGCCTGAAAAACTTGCGTGGACAAGCAAAGGATTGGATACCGCACAACAGTTCAATCCACAGGAAAAATTATTGCTTTTTACCCACAGCAAACACGTAACATTACTGCTATATGATCAATTTCTTTACAACCATGAAACAAATACACTCTTTGCAATTGACGAGAATTTGGATTTACAGGAAATTAAAGAGCCGCAGCCGCTACACGAAATGAGCAAGCGTTTTACCGAACTAAGAACTATCAATAATTACGTGTATTTCAATAATCAACTTTCACAAAAGAACGATGAAAGCAAACAAGAATTCCGCCCCATACTGCAACGGAAAAATTCAAACACCATAGTGATAACCACACCAAACCAAGAACCACCAAAGAAAAAAGCAATAATAATGGACTTGATTCCGAAACAAAAATTTACTGTAAAACACAAGTACTTAAAAATTCAGTGTAGTATGGAAGTGCTGTTCGACAAAGTACCAATAGAGCACAATCACGTACGATTACTGATTGATGTGCAAGGAAGCAAAGGTAAATATAATTCCGATGAGCGACTTATACAATACATACTCGACAATAACGTGGTTGCCAACAAACCGTATTTTTTTACAATGGAAAAACTAATGGACGT
>JAISIO010000141.1 GCA_031262005.1 Bacteroidales bacterium | reverse complement strand
AACAAAGATTTACTGATTTTATTTCGATCGGGAATACGGGAATATGTCAATTTCACATTTTCATTTGCACGCTATGCAAGCGATGTTGCCGCACAAGCAAGCGAGCAATTAGAAGCTTCACAAGAAGATTTCGACGAATTATTTGCCGAAGAACTCTTTCTCGATTCGCTTGGAGTTGATAAAGCAACTATCATTTGTTTGTTCATTCCCGATACCTACCAATTCAAATGGAATACCAGCGCACGGCAATTCATGGAGCGTATGCACAAAGAATATACATTATTTTGGAACGAAGAACGATTGGCAAAAGCACATACATTAGGTTTAACACCACACCAAGTAATGACACTTGCTTCGATTATCAATCAAGAAACAAATAAGAATGATGAAAAGCCGCGTATAGCCGGCGTACTGTTCAACCGCCTGCGCAAAGGAATGCCGTTACAAGTAGACCCCACAATAAAATTTGTGCTTGGCGATTTTTCGATTAAACGAGTGCTCGAAAAACATAAAAAAGCCGCCGCTCACTCGCCATACAGCACATATGCTTACAAAGGTATTCCTCCGGGACCCATTTGCACGCCGCAAAAAGTTGATATTGACGCCGTGCTCAACCCCGAAAAAAACGATTTCTATTTCTATTGCGCCAAAATAAATTCAAATCATCATCATTTCACCAAAACTTTTGAAGAACACAGAAGCTATGCGCAAGCATATCGTAAGTGGCTGGACTCGATTAACATTAAATAATGGTTAATGATTAATGGTTAAAGGTTAATCATTAACCATTAATCACTAACCATTCTATAAGTTTCACAACATTGGCACGAGTACCGGTAAAATTGTTTACCATTATACAAAACACATATTCTTTCTCGTGGTGCGAAATATAACCGGCATAACTCTGCACACCACGGAAGCTGCCACTTTTCACCCGTGCTTTTCCTTTGAGCGGCGTTGTGGCTAAAAATTTTGCAACAGTTCCGCTCTCACCTGCAATAGGCAAAGAATTACGAAATGCGGTATTTGATTTCATCTGCGAAAGCACATCGCACACAAAAGCCGGTGTTATGGAATTTTTGGGAGAAAGTCCCGAACCATCGTACAACCACACGCCCGACATATCTATTCCTTTTTTTGCCCAGAAATGGCGTTGCACGTGCAAAGCAGCGTTGAATGTGGCTACACTGTCGGTTTGCAGGGCTAAGTGTTTTAGAATATGTTCGGCGTAATTGTTGTTGCTTCTGAAATTTGTTTGTTTCGCAATTTCTTTCAGTGGTGGCGAATGGTGGGTGTAAATTATTGTTTTTTCGTTATTCTCTGCAATGTACTTTCCCGTTATTAACAACCCATTCGCCTGAAATTGTTCCGCTACGTACATTTGTAGCATAGCAGGCGGATTGCTCATATCGGCTTTTTCCACTCGTGTTGTATTCGGGCGAAATGTTCCGTACACGGTGCGCTGCATGCTCCATGGCTCTCCCGAAAAATAAATGCTATCGTTTGTGCCTGCTTGTAGGGTATTCGAGAATACATACTTTGCAATGTCTGGTTCTGCTTTCGTAACCTTTCCATTGGCAATAGTTACCGCAGTGGTATTGTCCGCCCACGAAAGTGCAAAAACACCTGCACCATAATAATTTCCTATATCTTCGCGCAACCACAACACCGGCACGGGATTTTGGTCGTACAGCGAAATCTCCGCATACACATTTCCCTGTATTTTACGAATCCCCGCTTTGCGAACAGCTTCAATCCACGCAGGAATAAAATTGCTGCTTTGCGGAAAAAATCGAGAACCAAGCGTGGGGTCGCCACCGCCTATGATGTAGAGATTGCCCTGCAAAACTCCCGCACTATCAATTGAGCCATCAATTGCAAGCTGTGTTGCGAACGTGTAATCGGCACCCAGAATTTCCAATGCCGTAGCCGTTGTAATCAATTTGGTAAGCGATGCAGGTGTGCAAGCGGTTTGCTTATTGTGCTCCGCAATAGTTTTTCCTGTAGAAAGTTCGCGCAGTTCAAAACCAATTGTGGCGTGCTTCAAAGCGTCGTTGCTCACAAAGGTTTGCAACGCTGTTTGTGCAGAAAGCGTGAATGTGCAAAAAAGTAGAAAAAAAGTATAAATGTGTTGCATAAAAACAATGTGCTAAAATGTTCACAAAGATAATTGTTGTATAAATTACATTGGTATATTTTTCATTATTTTCATTCGTACACAGAAAATTTCATAATTCATAATTTTTTGGTTACTGAGTTTATCGAAGTATACAATTAATTTGTACTTTTGGCGAAATAAATCAAAAAAACACCTAATAGCCCTGTATCTATTAGTCTAAAAATCTAACGCAATGAGATATACAACAAAACAATTAGCCGAATTGCTCGATGGAGTTGTGGAAGGCGACGAAACCCTTATCATAACCAAACCGTCGAAAATAGAAGAAGGCAAACCTGAAAGCGTATCATTTTTGGCTAATCCGAAATATACGGAGTATATATACAATACTCAGGCTTCGGCGGTAATTTGCAACAAATCGTTTGAATTGGAACAAAACGTACAAGTAACGCTTATTCGAGTTGATGATGCCTATTCGGCTTTTGCAAAATTGCTCAATATCTATGTAAAAAGCACCAAAGAATTGAAAGGAAAATCGTGCAGAGCACGAGTGCATAAAAAATGTAACATCGGTAAAAACGTCTATTTGGGCGATTTTGTTTCGATTGCAAACAATTGTAATATAGGTGATAACACAAAAATTTACCCAAACGTTACCATTTACGAAAATGTAACAATCGGCGAAAATTGCTTAATTCATGCCGGTGCCATTATTTTGAACGACTGCGTGATTGGCAACAATTGCATAGTGCTGCCCGGTGCAGTTATCGGTGGCGACGGATTTGGCTTTGCCCCTATTACCGATGGCAAATACATGAAAATTCCGCAAACGGGTAATGTTATTCTCGAAGATAATGTTGAAATAGGCACAAATTCTACCATTGACCGCGCAACAATGGGTTCAACCATTATTCGCAAAGGAACAAAAATAGACAATCTTATTCAAATCGGACACAATTGCGAAATTGGGAGCGATACCGTAATTGCCGGACAAACAGGCATTTCCGGTTCCACAAAAGTTGGCAGCAATTGTATGATTGGCGGACAAGTGGGTGTTGCCGGGCATTTAAAAATTGGTAACAACGTTCTCATTGCTGCAAAATCGGGCGTAATGGCAGATATTGCCGACGGTCAAACCCACATGGGCGCACCAAGTATAGATGCCCGTCAGTACAAAAAATCGTATGTCGGGTTTATGCAGTTAGATAAAATTATGCGTCAAATTCGTGCATTGGAAAAAGAAGTGGAAGCGTTGAAGAATGCAGAAATGAAATAATCAATATCGTAGGGGCGAAATATTTTTCGCCCTTGTTGTTTCAATATCTTTCGCCCTTGTCTTTTCAATATTTTTTGTGTAATAACAAACAAATTATGTACGGGTAGAACATAGTTCTCCTCTGCGTAAAACAAAAAAGTATGCACATTTTCTCTGAAATATCTCTGTGGTTCATTCCTCTTTGCTTACTTATTGGCATTGGGCTGGCATACGTGCTGTACCGCAAAAAATTCCAATTAACCGATGTTCCGCGCCGCACCGTAATTCTGCTTTTTTGCTTGCGAGCATTTTCCATGAGCCTTGTGTGCGCACTCCTATTGCACATTTTTATTGATATTCGCTCAACAACTATTGAAAAACCTACAATTGTGTTCGTGCACGATAACTCAGCTTCGATTAGTATGCACGCCGACAGTAATTTTTATAGAAGCGAGTACCCCAACAAAATACGAGAACTTTGTAACGATTTGAGAAAAAACTACAAAGTAGCATTCTATCAATTCGGCGAACAATTTTCGCATGATACCACGTTAAACTTTACCGACAGGCAAACCAATATATCACACGCATTCCAAGAAATTCAGCAACGCTACGCCAATAAAAACGTAGGCGCAATTATTCTTGCAAGCGACGGAATTTATAATACCGGCGAAAATCCGTTGTACACGCTCAAAAACACCGGCATTACCGAACCCGTGTACAGCATTGCGCTTGGCGATAGTGCTCAGCAGCGCGACAACGTAATTCAAATGGTACTTGCCAATAATATTGCATTCAAAAACGTTCCGTTCCGTATACTAATTCAAACCCAATCATTTAACTTACAAGGGAAAACATCGAAAGTGCTCGTTTTCAACGGCAGTCAAAAACTGTTTGAAACAACTATAAAAGCACGTTCTTCCGCAGAATTTAACGAAATTCCTTGTACAGTAACGGCACACAAAGCAGGACAAATGGTATATAGGGTTGTAATAGAAACACACGAAGGCGAAGTAAATCGCATCAACAATGAATATACATTCTCGGTGGAAGTGCTCGATAGCCAACGAAAAATTGCATTGCTCTACGAAACACCCCACCCCGATATTGCAGCTCTGCACCGAGCAATACAAACAAATGAAAATTTTGACATCACGCTCTCGTCTATCGACCAATGGAAGGGCAATATGCAGGATTATAATGCAGTGATTTTGCATGGCGCACCTTCTACATCGGCACACAGCACCGCTGTGTTTGAACAGATTATACACCATAAAATTCCGCTTTTGCTTGTGTATAATTCCACCACGTCGCTTACGCAACTTTCAGCTCTCGGACTTTTTATAAACCGACAAAACCAGCAAAGCGATGAGGTGCAAGCTCGTTTTAATGCCGATTTTGATATATTTGAAATGAGCGAAGAACATACAACTGTGCTCCAAAACTGTCCGCCGCTTATAGTTCCCTACGCTACTATTACAGTGCAAAATCCCATAAAAACAGTGGCGTTTCAGAATGTAGCAGGCGTGGAAACTTCAAAAGAATTGCTATTTGTGGGCGAAAACGACACACAAAAATTTGCCGTAATTATGGGCGAAGGCGTGTGGCGTTGGCGTTTACAAGCTTTCCGACAAAGCAATTCGTTTGATGCTTTCGATGTGCTGGTCAATAAAATTGTTTCCTACCTTTCTCTCACTCAAAAACGAGATGTGTTTTCGGTGCAAAGCAAGCGATTGTTTTACGAAAATCAACAGATACAAATGCAAGCACAATTGTTTAACAAAAGTTTTGAACCGGTGAGTGGCAAACAAATTTCGATAGTTATACGTAACGCCGGCGGCAATGAATTTCCGTTTATCTGCATAGAAAACAACGGTTTATATGAACTCAATGCCGGGAATTTTGCTCCCGGCGCATATACGTTCACTGCACAAACAACCCTTGATAATGAAACATTGACACGCAAAGGAAGTTTTACCGTGCTTCCTTTGCACATAGAATTTCGTCAAACTCGTGCCAATCACGCACTATTGCAGCAACTTGCTCAGCAAAACGGCGGCGAAGTATTTTTCCCAAATACTATGAGCAAACTTTCGCAGGCTATAGAACAGAATAACTCTGTAGTGTCTATTATGCACAGCACCACCAAACGACGTTCGTTACTCGACATTACGGTATTACTTATTGCTCTTATTGCAAACCTTTCGGCAGAATGGGCTATACGAAAATATCAAGGAGCTTATTAGTGGTTAGTGATTAATGATTAGAGTGTAGAGTGTAGTTATTCTATTCTCTATTCTCTATTCTCTA
>JAISIO010000041.1 GCA_031262005.1 Bacteroidales bacterium | reverse complement strand
ATGAATTTTCGGGAGGAAGACCCGATCCGACGGCATTGCGTAATTATTTTAGTTATCTATATCGCATAGGAGGGAACTTGCAATATGTCCTGCTTTTTGGTGATGCAAGTTACGATAACAGGAACGTTACTGAGGAACAAGTTCCGGTTATTTCTTATCAAACGATAGAAAGTTTATATTCGGACAGATCTTTTATGTCTGATGATTTCTTTGGAATTTTTGAAGCAGGAAAGGGCGTGCGGAATGATGATTTGGCGGGAAATTTAGATATTGCCGTTGGGCGTATGACGGTAAATACGCTTGCCGAAGCTCGTGTTGTGGTACAAAAATTGATAGACTACACTACCGCTCCCGATAGTAGAGGCAATTGGCAAAATTATATAACTTTTTTAGCCGATGATGCTGATAAAGGAGAAACGTTTCATGCTACTCAAGCTGATAATTTGGCGAAACAAATCGCTGCAAAATATCCGCAGTTTAATTTCGATAAAATATATTTAGATGCATACAAACAAGTGAGCAACAGTTCGGGACAAACCTACCCAGATGCGGTGCGAGCCGTGAATGAACGTATGATTAAAGGCTCATTGGTGTTCAATTACACAGGACATGGGAATTCTACCCGTATGTCGCAAGAACATGTACTGACGTCTTCAATGGTGGAATTGTGGAAAAATAAAACTCGTTTGCCTTTAGTTATAACCGCTGCGTGCGATGTTTCGCATTTCGATGATCCGAATATACTATCACTTGGTGAAAAACTTTTTCTGCAAAAAGATGGTGGCGCTATAGCTCTTTTTAGTACCATTCGTGCAGTGTATGCCGAACCTAATTATGTGTTAAATGCGCAAATGTACAATTACCTATTTGAGCGCGATGAGCAGGGGAATATACTTACTATAGGCGAGGCAATTCGCCGTGCAAAAAATGCAATGGGACAATATGAATTGAATAAACGCAGATTTGTACTTTTGGGAGACCCTGCTTTGCAACTTGCTGTGCCTCATAATAAAGTAGTGATTGATTCGATTGACAATCATGCGTTTGCCGATTTTAACGATGTGTTGCGGGCAAACCAACGTGTGCGTCTTGTGGGGAGTATTCGTAATTATACCGATGAAAAACTTTCAACCTATAACGGCGATTTACTTGTAACAGTGTTCGATAAACCCCAAATGGTAGAAACATTGGGTAACGACGGTTCTAATACAATAGAATTTGAGGTGCAAAAAAATATTTTGTTCCGTGGTTGGACTACGGTAAAAAATGGCAGCTTTGAAGCGAATATTATAATACCTCAGGATATTGCCTACTTTACAGGTAATGGTAAATTGAGTTTTTTTGCAAATGATTCAATTGAACAAACGCAAGCTACCGGTAGTTGTTTTATTCCTATAAGCGGTAGTGTGGAAACAGAAACGGAAGATATAACTCCACCGGAAGTAGCAATGTTCCTCAATTCGTATGATTTTGTACACGGTGGCATTACCAACGAAAATCCATTGTTACTGGTACGACTTTCCGATGAATCGGGTATCAATATTTCCGATATTGCCGTGGGACACAGTATATTACTTATTGTTGACGGCGATGAACATAACTCTATTGTACTCAATGATTATTATACAGCGGATAAAGATACTTATACTTTGGGCGGTTTGACTTATCAATTGCTGCAATTGAGCGAAGGAGAACACTCTATAACACTGCAAGTGTGGGATACGCAAAATAATGTAACCGAACAAACATTGCAATTTTACGTAGTGAATTCTTCTGAATTTTCGCTTGCTCGAGTGTATGCCTATCCAAATCCAACAACCGATGTGCTGAATATTTCGTTTGAACACAATCAGGCACAAGAGCAATTGCACGTTACGCTTTTTGTGTACGATATGATGGGGAATAACGTAGCGCAACTGCAACAGGAAATAACCGCCCAAGCGAAAAATGTTATACAATGGAATTGCCGCACAGTGTACGGAAACCGCTTACAGAACGGAATATACCATTGCGTGTTGCGCATACGCTCGCCACGAGGAACCGAGCAAGTGCCGGTGCCGAAAATAATTGTGCGATAGATTTTTTGTACTGTTTTGCTATTGCAAAAAAAAGTTGTTGGTGTTTCGAGGGATTGAAAATGCTATTTTCAATTCGCTTTTTTTATTTCAGTTCTTGTTTCACGAGTTCGTAGATTTCTTGCCACGTTTTTTTGTAGAGTTCTGTTTTTTCATCGGCAAGTTTTGCAAACGTTTTTGATGAGTAAAATTTGTCGGTAGCGATTTCCTCGTCAATGTCAAAATCAAGTACAAGTTGTTCGAGTAACGGCTCGCCTATTTCGGAAATTTCATATTCAATATCTTTCGGGTTTTCTACATAATTAAGCATTTGCAAAGAATTGATTGTGCAGAAACAAATTTGGTGGTTTTCGCTATGCTGCAACATTTTTAAAAATTCTTCTCTTGATATTTTTCCTTGTAGATATTTGGAAACATTTCGAGAAATTCTATCGTCAGCCACAGGTCCTTCTACAATATCGTAATCGTGTGCTTGACGGCGTTTGTCCGTATTGCGATTTAACACTACAAAATCAAGCCACTCTTCATTGTAATCGTCAAATCGTAAGACTTTTAAGTCGGTATCTTCGTAAGCGTATTCGTCAAATTCATACTCCGTAATTACAGGCGTTTGTTTGGAAAATCGTGCAACTCTTTGTGCCATATTTTCGGCTTGGAAACGAAGTTTTGTAACATAAAATCCTCGTCCAAAATCTCTACTTGGTTTGCATTTTTGCAAATCAACAACAGAAACTACCGTGTCGCTACCGTGATAAACTCTCATCGCATACCTCCGTTGCTAACACAAACTTTATACATATCGCGCACTGCCCAAAAAGGATTATCGGTATGCAAAGCCCACCAATTTTCATTCAGATAGTCCATTCCACCATATTTTTTCAAGTACAAGTACGCTTGTTGTATATTCATTTTGTAACTTGACGCAAATTTTGGAATAATGAACGAAACAAAACTTACCTTGTCGCTTGTGTTTTTATCTAATTTTCTGTTTGCCATAGTGTTTATGTGTAATCAATTTACGAGTACAAAGATAGTTGTTTTTTTGTTGGTTTTAAAAAAAAATCATACATTTGCCCGACCCTAATCGAATGAGTATGATTTTCGTAGCAGAAAAAAATAGTGATTGTGTGAATAAATATGCTACCAATTATTTGGCAGGCTCGATATTTTGTGTAAACACACACAGGAGCGACCGCTCGTAGTGTAATAAAAAATAACAGAAAAACCAATATACCCCTGTCTTTTTTCGTGGAAAAAGGGCAGGGGATTTTTGTGTTGGTACGTATGGGCGAAATATGTTTCGCCCATAACAAGGGGGCATGCCCCCTTGCCAATACCATAACCAACAAGGGGTTGAAACCCCTTGCTTACCATATAATAAACGGAGATGCCGATAGCCGCAAAGTGGAGGCAAGAATGTAATTTAATAAATAAAAAAATGAAAAAATTTACAGTTTTAAGAATTGCCTTAGTGGCAATAGTAGCAAGTAGTTTATTATCTGCTTGTGGTAGTAGAAAACAGGCAGCCGTATCGGTAACCGATCAGAAAGAGATGCTAAAACAAGTAGGAGTGCCTGCTGAGGTGGAAATTATATTTCCATGTTCAGACATTGATTCGGACGAAGAGTTTTTGCGTGTGAACGGAACCGGAAACAGCAAAGACAGAGCAATGGCAAAAGACCGTGCGTATCAAAATGCTCTTGCTAATTTGGCAAGCAAACTTGCGGGCGTAATGAGTATGAGCAATTCTAAGGCAGCGGTGTCTACAAATGCCGACGGGGAAGATTTTCACGACAAAATGGTAGCCGTTTCTAAACTTATAGCTAAAGCAAACGTGTCGGGCTATCGTACTGCGTGCGAAAAATATACGGTGAAAACCACCGATGGTTCGTACAATTGCTATGTAACCATAGAATTGGGCAAGCAAAAAGTGGTGAAAGAAATGTACAATGCTTTAAGTAGCCAAGGATTGCTCAAAGCCGACTACGATTTTGATAAATACATGAAAGCAATGGAAGAAGACATTAAAGCGTATGAAGAAAGCAATAAATAAAATACTCGTTTCTTTGTGGCTGTTCATACCCTGCGCTCTCATGGCGCAGGGCACAGCCCCTTCGTGGCTCGATGCCGATGTGCGCTCTGCGCAATATCCGCAAAGCGAATATTATACCGGTTATTCGGAAATAGCTCTTGCTGCAAAAGAGCAACAGCAAACAGCATTGAACCGTGCTAAACAAATTGCCGTAGGCGAACTTTCGCAGCGTATACGTGTGTTGGTGAATACCGATAAAACTTCCATAGATAAAAGTGTGAGCGGTTCGGACATAGAAGAACAGTTGCACTCAAGTTTTACGTCGTACATTAATACGGTATCGCTTGCCGAGGTGGTAGGCAGCAGCGTGGAAAGCTATTACGATGCCTCTCGGCGCACGGCTTATGCTTTTGCGCACGTAAGTCGTTCGGAACTTTCGGTGTATTATCAAAAACAAATTTCGCTGTGGCTTGGTGAAGTAGAAGGTACACTGAAAACAGCAGGTGAACTTGCCGAAAAAGGCTATAAAATGAAAGCGAAAAAAGAATGTTCGGGCGTAATAGATTTGTTTGCTCGCATTGTATTTGCACAAGATTTGCTTACGGCAATAGACCCCACAGCCGATTTGCAACAAAGCCGCACACAGCAGCTTAAAAATACGCTGATACAAACTATTACCGACTTGGAAAACAGCATTTATGTATATGTGGAATGTACCGAAAGCGTGAATGGGCAAACAGTAGTGCATATCGGCGACCGCCTGCCCGGCTTGATTACCGAAAAAGGCTGCGGCTGCAATTTTACCGACTCGCAAGAAGAAGCCGACTATGTGATACAAGTGAATGCCCGCCTTGCTCGCTGTCAAGATGCTCCTGACAATATTGTTTTTTGCTACGCAACGGCTACCGCAAGCGTATATAACGCACACACGCAAAAAACGCTAAAACCGCAAATAACCGAAAGCAAAGGTGGTTGGACGGTCGGCAACCGCACCAAAGCCACCGAAGAGGCTTTTGACGACCTTGCCGACAAAATTGTGGAAAAAGTAGTGCAATTGATAAAGAATTAAACCAACAAGGGGTTGAAACCCCTTGCCGAAACAAACAACAAGGGGGCTTGCCCCATTGTCATAAAAAAAAGAGAATACAATGAAAAGAACAATACTTATTATGCTTGTTTTGCTAAGTGCGTGCATAGCCTTTGGGCAAGACAAAAAGGTTGCAGTGCTGAAGCCTAAGGTACTACAAGGAGATGTTTCTATGAATGACAAGATGATTATTACCGCGAGTATGAACAAGGCATTTACCCACATAAATGGATACACGGCATATACCCGTATGGGACAAAAATTTATTGCCGCCGAAATGGAGTTTCAGCAGAGCGGTATGGTGGCTGATGCCAAAAGTCTTGGGGGGCAAGACGGCGCAGATTATATATGCGTATTCAAACTTTCTTTAGACGGAAATGAGTTGGTAGTGAATAGTGAAATTTACAGTGTAAGTACCGGAGAAATAGACAGGTCGGATTATGAAGTACTCTATGATCGTACAGATCGTATGAAAGTAGATAAACAATGTCAAGAATTGGCATATAGACTTCTTGGTGTGTCAGGAGGTAGTACTTCTGTGCAACCACGTGCGACTTCATACACCAACACGCAACGCCACCCGGCAGAACCTGTAATGGTAGAAGTACAGGGCGGCACGTTTTGGATGGGTTGCACGAGCGAACAACAAGGCAGTTGCGATAGCGATGAAAGCCCGCTGCACAGCGTAACTCTCAGTTCGTTTAAGATAGCCAAATACGAAGTAACACAGGCACAGTGGCAGTTGCTTATGGGAACAAGTATTTCTCAACAACAGTCGAAAGCAGGAGCAAGTTCATTGTATGGCGTAGGCGATAATTACCCCATGTACTATGTAAGTTGGAATGAGGCGCAGGAGTTTATTTCACGCTTGAATGCCGCTACGGGCAAAAATTACCGTTTGCCTACCGAAGCCGAGTGGGAATATGCCGCACGAGGCGGCAATCAAAGCAGAGGGTATAAATATTCAGGCAGTAATTTTGTGGAGCAGGTAGCGTGGTATGGCGAAAATAGCGGTAGTACAACCCACCCCGTAGGCACCAAACAGCCAAACGAACTTGGCATATATGATATGAGCGGAAAAGTGTGGGAATGGTGTTACGACTGGTATGGCAGTTACAGCAGCGCACAGCAGCGCGACCCCATAGGAGCATCATCAGGCTCTCACCGCGTGTTTCGTGGCGGCAGCTGGTCCGACGATGCGTCTAGCTGCCGAGTTGCCGATCGCTCCAGCCGCACGCCGAGTCTTCGCAACTCCCATTTGGGCTTCCGCCTTGTCCTTCCGTAGTTTACCTGCAAAAAGAAAAAAAGAAAAAAGAAAAAAAGAAAAAAGAAGAAAAGAAAAAGGAAGAAAAGAAAAAGGAAGTATGTAAGCTCCAACGAGTTTTGCCGACAGCAAGCGAGGGACGAGCGCAGCAAAGAGGCAAAATGAGGCAAAAATGTTTATATCGACAAGGGGTTGAAACCCCTTGCTAAGCATATCATCAACAAGGGGGCATGCCCCCTTGTAATAAATAAACCGAAACACTATGCAAATAAAAATAATAAACATACCGCTCACCGACGATGGCACTATGCAGGCAGAGTTGAACCGCTCGCTTGCCTCGCTCCGTGTGCTTGAGGTGGAGCAGCGTTTTTTTCAAAACGAAAAAGGCGGTTGCTGGAGTTTTTGCATACGCTACATCACGGGCGGCAATGCTACGCATGGAGATACTTTTTCGTCGAACAGCAAAGAAAAAGTAGACTACAAGCAAGTGTTGAGCGAAAAAGAGTTTGCGGTGTTTTCAGCGTTGCGAGAAATACGCAAACAGATAGCAGCAAACGATGGAATGCCTGCCTACGCTGTGTTTACCGACGAAGAACTTGCCGGTATAGCTCGCCTGCCTAAAATAGAAGCAGCAAAGTTGATTGCCGTAAAAGGCATTGGCGATAAGAAAGTGCAAAAATACGGCAAGCAACTTGCCGAAATGTATGCACAAAAAGTAGCAGAAGTGCCAACCGCTACGAATGAAGCAAATGTAAACCCCACTCCCCATGAAGCGAGCCAACTTTTTACTTGATAGGATAGCCGAGCCGGATAATCTGCGCCTTGCTTTTTGGAAAGCACAGCGTGGTAAATCTACTAAGCTTGCGGTGGAAGCGTATCGCCGCAGTTTAGATGCAAACTTAAAAACCTTGCGAGAGGAGCTTCTTTCAGGCGAAGTTTCTACCGGCGATTATCACTATTTTACCATATACGATCCCAAAGAACGGCAAATTTGCGCAGCGGCTTTCAGGGAGCGAGTGTTGCACCACGCATTGATGAATGTGTGCCACGAGTATTTTGAAACATATCAGATATACGATAGTTACGCCTGTCGTTTAGGAAAAGGCACGTATGCGGCTCTTGGTAGAGCAAAAGAGTTTCAGCGTAAGTACCGTTATTTTCTCAAACTTGATGTGCGAAAATATTTCGACAGCATCAATCACGATATTCTAAAACAGTTGTTGCAACGCAGGTTTAAAGAGCCAAAATTGCTCGCCGTGTTCAATGCCATTATAGATTCTTACAGCGTAGAACGTCATAGCGAGGTGCGAAGTATCGAAGCAATCCAGCCACAACGTCATTGCGGGCTTGACCCACGTCATTGCGGGCTTGACCCGCAATCTCCCATACAAGCAACCTGCGGCTTACCCATAGGCAACCTCACCAGTCAATATTTTGCAAACCATTATTTGGCGTATGCCGACAGGCATTTGAAAGAACATTTGAAATCTACGGCGTATGTGCGCTACATGGACGATATGGTGCTGTGGGAAAACGATAAAGCTAAACTATTGGAAATAGGCAAGCGATACGAAAATTTTATTAGAGAGAAATTGCAATTGCAATTAAAGCCCTTTTGCTTAAATGCTAACGATAGAGGTTTGCCGTTTCTTGGGTATCTGCTCTATGCGAGCCATACAAGGCTCACGGCAAACAGTCGCAAGCGTTTTGCAAAAAAGATGGAAAATTATGCCGAAAAATTTGCAGTAGGCGAGTGGGGGCAGCAAGAATATCAAAACCATGTATTGCCGCTTGTGGCTTTTACTCGCCACGCCAATACCTTTGTGTTGAGGCAAAAAATAATAAATACCAACAGGGCATCAATCGAGGAAGGCTCTAACCGCGTGAATCGCGGCGGCAGCTGGAACAACAATGCGTCGAACTGCCGCGTTGCCAATCGCAACAACAACACGCCGAGTAATCGCAACAACAATTTGGGCTTCCGCCTTGTCCTTCCGGAGCTTACATACAATATTCAGGAGCAGCAGCATTCCTATTATGCAGGTAAACCGATTTATGAACCCTATCCTTGTTTTGAACGAGGTAAAAATATCAATAACAGAAAACAGTGTTAGTAACTGTAATATAATGCGAAAGCTCTGTTTTAATTTGAATTAAAGTAATAAAATAAAAACAAAATGATGAAAAAAACACTAATTTGTATGCTTGCCCTATTGTGTGCAGGCATAGCCTTCGGGCAAAACGCCAAAGAAAAAGTAGCAATTTATACCGAAGATAAAAGCGGTAGAAATTATGCAGAGTTTGCCGGTGAGTTTTTAACAAACTCAATAGTAAAGCGTGATATTTATGCTGCGTATGAACGAACCGCCGATTTTTTGAATATGTTGAGTAAAGAACAAGGCTACCAACGAAGCGGAACAGTACTTGATAGCGACATTGCAAAGTTGGGTGCTCAGTTAGGAGTCGATTTGGTGTGTGCGGTTAAAATCGGATTGATAGATAATCAGCCCTTTATTTCAGCTCGTTTAATTGATGTGGAAACCGGAAATCTTCAAGCAACGGCAAAACCTCACATGTTCCAATTTGGCAATTTGACAGGCTTTGAAACCTCTTGCGAGAATGTTACCAAATCTATGTTTGGCGAGCGAGAAAGTAAGGAGACGGCTTCTATAGTTTCTACCGTTTCCGCTACTACCGTTTCCACTGCACTTGTAGTTTCGACTGCTTCAGAAAATACCGATGAATACATAAAAATGGAGGAATATGGATTTATGGTAACGAAAAAAGATTTAGGTCCGGCAATGACGTTTCGTTCTGCCAATGAATTATGCGCAGCTTTAGAATTAGGTGGTTTTTCAAATTGGCGATTGCCAACAAAGGCAGAGTTAGCAATTCTTTACAAAGAGAGAGCCACTATCGGTAATTTTGAAACGAGGAGTAATCCTTGGTATTGGAGTTCTACCTCTGACAAAGGCAAAGATCATTGGGTACAGAATTTTAGTAACGGCGTGCAGAACGACGGCGATAATGAGGATACCTATCGGTATCGTTGTGTTAGAAAATAGTAACAACATAAAAATAAAACAATGAAAAAAACACTAATTTGTATGCTTGCCCTATTGTGCGCAGGCATAGCCTTTGGACAGGCAAAAAATAGCCCACAAAAAATAGTAGTGTACGTATCGGGCGGCGAAGCAGACGGCATAGGTGACTATGCAGGAGCCTTTCTCGTAGATGCCATTACGCACAACGGTGGCTACTCTGCCGTAGAACGCACAGCAGATTTTCTGCAAGCCATTAACAAAGAGCAAGAATATCAGCGTACTGGCATGGTAGACGATGAGCACATAGCACGGCTCGGCAAGCAGTTTGGCTCAAAACTCGTGTGTGTGGTAAAAATCAGCACAGTAAAGGATAAATATTTTATTCAAGCCCGCCTGCTTGATGCCGAAACGGCTTTGGTAACAAACAGCACCAAACCCTTTCTTTTCACGCTCGAAGATTTGGAAAATGTGTGCAACTCCATAGCCACGCAACTTCTCACCGAGCAAAGTGGTAGCCGTACTATACAGAGTGCCTTTGGGCAATAATGGAGGCGTAGAGAG
>JAISIO010000029.1 GCA_031262005.1 Bacteroidales bacterium | reverse complement strand
TCGCGAGTTTCGTGAATGTGCGCTCCTGTGGATAAATCCATGAGCGTATCGCCGCCCCACTTGCAACTCCATACGGCTTTTTCTACCTCTTCGTCGATGCTCGACGAGAGAGCAGAATTGCCTATGTTGGTATTCAATTTTACCAAAAATCGGCTGCCGATAATCATTGGCTCGGCTTCGGGGTGATTTATGTTTGCAGGAATAATTGCCCGTCCGGCGGCAACTTCTTGGCGCACAAATTCGGGTGTAATGTGGGTTTCAATGCCAAGTTGGTCAATCATTTGATTTTCACGAATGGCTACATATTCCATTTCGGGAGTAATAATTCCTTGTTTGGCGTAGTACATTTGCGAAATTTCCTTGCCGGCTTTTGCTTTATATGGTTTACAAATATGCTGAAACCGCAGATGATCTAAATTTTTGTCGGCAGCGCGCGCACGTCCGTATTCCGATGTAATTTCGGGCAATTGCTCCACATCGCCTCTTTCACGAATCCACTGTTCGCGCAGGCGAGGTAATCCCTGTTTTAAATCAATGGAAATCAGCGGGTCGGAAAACGCTCCGCTCGTGTCGTACACCGTTACCGGAGCATTGGGCGTAACTCTTTTTTCGCCGTTCACATATTCTATGGTGTCGAGTAGGGTTATTTTTCGCATTGCCACGCGAATGTGCGGGTGCAATGTGCCGGCAACGTATATTTTTTCGGAATTGGGGTAAGAAATTGAGAAGGTATTCTGCATAATGTTTGTAAAAATGTTGGGCAACAAAGTAACGAAAAATTCGGGTATAAAATTGATGTGATTGTGAATATGCGAAAAAATCAGGGGAATCAGGTGCGTAACAATGGGTTTCAACCTATTGTCAGAACAAACGACAATGGGTTTCAACCCATTGTTTGCTTCTCACTCTCTATTTTTCAAAATAATCTTTGCTTTTTGTTTGTGATTGTCAGAATATTTATACTTTTGTCAAATTGACGAGTAAAACCATAACCCACTCACATGAACGCAGTAACAAATTGCAATAAATTCACAATTTTTAGCACCAAACATTTGGCTGTTACGGATAATTTGCTGCTCTCTCTCTACCGTATTAGTATACAGTTTATTACCAGCTATTTCTGTAAAAATTCAAGTCTTGCGCAAAGGAGTTCGCTTCTTTGCGCAAGATTTTTTGGTATGTAACTATAAAAGCTAAATATGCCACATTGTAACAAACAAATGATTTCGTTCTTTCTCACAACGCGCTGTAACTTGCGTTGCGTGTATTGCTACAACAGCAAGGAGAGGGCAAAAGTGCAGGAAAAGTCATTGCCTTTGGAAATAGCAAAAGCTGGGATAGATGAATACTTTGCCAATAACAAAAGCCGACACATACGCTTTTACGGACCAGGCGAGCCGACTATGGAATTTGAACTGATGAAGCACATTGTAGGTTATGCAAAAGAAAAAGCAGGAGACGCAGTTACAACAGAATTGCAAACCAATGGCGCATTCAGCCCCAAAGTGCGCGAGTGGATTTTGAATAACCTGAATATCGTATGGATTTCGTTTGATGGAACACCGGATATTCAGAACACGCAGAGACCTATGGGCGACCACCTTGCAGATTCATCGCCCATTATTGAAGAAAATGTAATATGGCTGAACGAACACAGAGGTGCACGTAATTTAATGATTGGTGCACGAGTTACAATGACCGACCTGAATGTGAACCGCCAAATAGAAATGGTAGATTACTTCAACAGTTTGGGTATAAAGTATATTTGGACAGACCCGATTTTTCCCGAAGTGAGGCAACGTCCGGTATGTGATGATAGCGGCAGAGCGGAAATGTTTCATATTGATTTAGATGCGTATGTAAAAAACTTTATTGAAGCAACTCGTTATGCCAAAACCAAAGGCGTGTTTTACGGCAGTTTTCTCACTTGTAATTTTGACGGCGAAGCAAAGACAAACTGCCGTGCCTGCACCCCTGTTCCACATCTAACAACAGACGGATACGTTTCGGCTTGTGATATGGCTTTGGATGGAGAGGATGCCTACCACATGAATTGTTTTATTTACGGCAAATGGGATGCCGAAAACAAAAAGTTTGTGTATGATACCGATAAAATTAAAGCACTGCAAAACCGCAATGTGGATACTATGGAGCACTGCCGACATTGTATTGCAAAATTGCATTGCGGAGGGCATTGCCTCGGCGAAATACAAAACGAAACAGGCAGATTAGACGGACAAAAACCCGATACCTGCAAAGCAATAAGAACGTTATATAAAGAACTTGGTGCGTGTGAAACGTATGATTATATGCACCCGTAAATAGAATGATGATGGTAAAGTCAGTATTATCGGAAAAAGTTGAGATTAAAAATAGCATGATACATGGGAAAGGAGTATTTGCTAAATCCCCCATTAAAAAAGGGGAAATCGTATTTATTAAAGGGGGGCATATCTTGACGAGAGAAAAATTATTTTCGTCAGGCGTGATAAATTGTTATCTACCAATAGATGATAACTATTGTTTGGGTGCAACAAAAGCAGAAGAAGAGGAAGATATAAAATTAAATGATTATCCGCCGTTATACCTAAAAAAAATGTATATTGCGCATAATAAAAAACGAATCCCAATGAATCTGTTGAATTTTGTATCCAGCTATCCCGATGAAGCAAGCTGCAAAGC
>JAISIO010000201.1 GCA_031262005.1 Bacteroidales bacterium | reverse complement strand
TCTTGCGCATATTGTCCGGCATCTAATTTCGATTTAATCGCTTTAAATGCGTCAATTGTATATTTCACATCATCGAGCGTGTGTGCGGCAGTTGGAATAATACGTAACATTATAACATCTTTTGGCACTACCGGATAAATTACGATAGAGCAGAACAAGTTGTAATTTTCACGTAAATCAAGAGCCAAGTTAGCTGCCATTTGCGGAGTTCCGTTAAGGAATACCGGAGTTACAGGCGAAGCTGTGTTACCAATGTTGAAGCCTGCTTCGCGGAAACCGTCTTGAAGCGCATTGACAATTGTCCATAATTTTTCGCGCAATTCAGGGCGAGTTTGTAACAATTCTAAGCGTTTTTCGGCACCAAGTACCAATGGCATTGGCAACGATTTTGCAAAAATTTGCGAACGCATGGTGTACATCAAATAGTCTACAATAGCCTCTTCCGATGCTACAAAAGCTCCTACCGAAGCCATAGCTTTGGCAAACGTACTGAAATAAATATCTATTTTATCTTGCACGCCAAAGTGTGTGCCTGTTCCGCTACCGTCGTGTCCCATTGTACCGAAACCGTGAGCATCGTCAACCAACAAACGGAAATCGAATTTTGATTTCAATGCAACAATTTCGTCAAGTTTTCCAAGGTCGCCTGCCATACCAAATACACCTTCGGTAATTACAAGAATACCGCCATCATTTTCGTCGGCAACTTTTTTAGCAAAACCAAGCATTTTTTCGCAACGTGCAATATCGTTATGTGGGAAAACATAGCTTTTTCCGCCTTTTGATTTGTGTAAGAAAATACCGTCCATAATGCACGCGTGTGATTCTGAATCATACACAATCACATCTTTGCGTGAGCATAGAGAGTCAATAATAGAAACCATACCCGGATAGCCGAAGTTCAAAAGATATGCAGCAGGTTTTTTTACAAATGCTGCTAATTTTTGTTCAACACGCTCGTGGTTAGTTGTTTGACCGCTCATCATGCGAGCACCCATAGGTGTAGCCAATCCCCAATCTTTTGCAGCTTGTGCGTCTATTTCACGAACTTCGGGCATATTTGCCAATCCGCAATAGTTATTCAAACTCCAATTCAACACTTCTTTTCCGCGAAATTTCATGCGAGGACCTATTTCGCCTTCAAGTTTTGGAAACATAAAGTATCCTTGTGCATCTTTTTGCCATATACCAAGCGCACCGCGATTGTTTTTTACTCTTTCAAAAATATCCATTGTATAGTATCTATAAAGGTTTATAAAAATTTGAGCAAATGTATAACTTTTTTGTTGTAAATCGCAAACAAAAGGTGTCATATTTTAGTAATTTGATATTTGATAATGACTATCTCGTTTTTAAAATCTCATCTCTTTTCTGCGTAATCCGTAAGTTGTAAGTTGTAATTAGTGTATCTTTGCAAAAAGATTTCTCACAATGAATTTCTTTCTTACAAAAAAAACCATACAATATTATATATGTGCACGCCACAAGTACGGACACGGCATTCACTCGCCTTTTGTGTACGATTTTGTGCGAAACGTATTGCGCCGAAAAAAAAAGCACGCCGAATTTGCTGTAATAGAACAACGTCGCAAGGAATTGCGCACACAAAATAGCACAATCGAAGTGCTCGATTTGGGAGCAGGTTCCGTGCAATTGCGCACCAAGCAACGTGCTGTGAGCGATATTGCTCGCACAAGCCTTTCGCCGCAAAAATACGCACGATTACTCCATACTATAATCAGCCATTATCAATCAAGCACAATTCTCGAGCTGGGTACTTCACTCGGTGTAAGTGCTGCATATCTGGCTTTGGGCAATACACAAGCTCGCTGTGTAACGCTTGAAGGAGCACCCGCCATTGCCGCCATTGCCCGTGAAACGTTTGCCGCCTGTAATCTTGATCGCATAGAACTGATAGAAGGCAATTTTGCCGACACTTTGCCGCTTGTTTTAGAAAAATTGCACCACGTTGATTTTGCGTTTATCGACGGCAATCATCAACAACAAGCCACGCTTGATTATTTCAACACCATTCTGCCTTACTGTTCCGAAAAAACCATTCTTGTGTTCGACGATATTTGTTGGAGCGAAGGAATGTATGCTGCGTGGCAAGAGATATGCGCTCACCCACAAGTGTCAATCTCTGTGAGTTTGTGCAAACTTGGCATTGTTTTTTTGCGAAAAGGTATTGAAAAGCAGAATTTTACTATTCGGTATTAAAGAGTATACCAGAAATTACCAATCAATCTGATTTATTTTTTCGTTCAGCTGCATTATTTTCGCTATTAATGTATTGAATGATAGCGATTCGCCGTAAATCATTGATTGTTGCATTACTTCGTAATCGTGTTGCCACTGTGCAATTATGTTTTCCGGGGGAATGATTTGTATTGTTTTCGTGGCGAGCGTATCGTAATCAAAGTCTTTCAACTCGACAAAAGTGCGACGATGTTCCACAATGGAGTTGTACAGATTTCTGTCCTTCAAAGCGTTTTCGACAATGCTTGTGTTCGTCATTTTTTCTAAATCATAGAGGTGTCGGCTCATTCGTTCTGTGCGTATCAATTCCTGCGGCTTGGCAAATTCTTCGTGCAACAAGCAAACTTTTTCCCAAAAAGTGCGTTCGGGTACAACGGCGTTTATCTCAAACGGACTATTGGCAAACGGCATACCTGCAAAAGCCTCATCTACAATCGATTTTAGCTCAACGGTTTGTAACGGCTCATTCATTGAACGCCCGCTAACTTCAATTTTGACAATGGGTTTGATATAATCGTTGTTTTCAAAAAGCGATTGATACACGACTTCAATAATTTCGGGATCGGTGGTGGTAACGGGCGTTACATTTACATATATCGAAAACAAATCAGTGCTTAGTCCTTGATTTTTAAGTTCTTTTTCCACATCAAACCGCAACGTTTCACGAACAAATGAGCAAGCGGCACGGCGCAATTTATCTTTGATTTGAGTTTTGGAAAGCGTGCCGCTAAATCCAAGATACTCACGATTTACGGCAATATCTATATCTTCCGAAAAGCGTTCTATTACATTGTAACATTTGCTCAACGATGTGCCGCCCTTGAAAGATAGGTTTCCAGCATAAGACAACGAAAACAATGCACGCAAAACGGTAGTAACCCACCAATCTTTTTCTACCGCGACAGGCGGTAATGCCTTTTTTGATGCCGATTCACTAAAAGTGTTTATTCTTGTCTGTTCAGGTAGAGTTATGAATTTATCCTTGTTCATTATTTTTGAGTTTTTCAAGTGAATATCTGATTATTTCCTTAATCCAGACGGGTGCAATGCGCAAATCATGTTCTAAATATGATATTTTTTCTTTCATTAAAGTGTTTTGAATTTGTTCTATTTCTTTCGAACGAAGATTTTCTTTGCCAATGCTTTTTAATGCCTGTATTGCTAAACGACTGATTTTCCCGATTGCCGCTACATTTTTTGGTGAAGTACGAATGAATGAAATTGTGTAATTACCGACTTTTATATTTCGAGCCGAGCCGTCTGTAAGATACACAATTTTCATCGGCACTTGTGTGGAAAGTCCCAACCTATTGAGTGCATAAGCACCTGTGGGAACAATCTTTGCCTTATCGCGCCGAGCAATAGCATCGGCAATATCTTCTATTTTAGGAGTAATTTTGCCAATGATTTTATCAATTTGCGGGCGATAATAAATACCATTGGTAACTTTATCAATCTCGTCTTTTTCGACTAATCTGTTCAATGCTCGATAGACAGTATCTATATTGCCAAATGCGGCAAAATTATCTACAAAAAAAAGCGTGCCACGCTTAGCTTTTTTAATTTTTGCAAATACTTTATATTCAATGCTTTCTTTCATATTATTTTAATATATTTGTCCAATATGTTAGCAAAATATTGGACAAAATAAGACCGTAAAGATACAGTATTTTTTGT